>WFPU01000250.1 GCA_015487435.1 Sulfurimonas sp. | reverse complement strand
TCTTTATCTTTTGATTTTATATATAAAAGTGTTGTCTTTATTTGCTTTCTTACACTCATCCATTTAGCAATTCTATGTAAAGAAAAATCTTGTTTTTTAAATTGTCCATCTGGAGGGATAAAAATTATATGTGTATGTTTCATAATCATTTTAAATTTTATTTATTGATAATACATAACATACTATTTACAAAATTTTCATAGCTATGTGCTTTTACAATACAGTTCAAATCTAATTCATGTTTTGTACCAATTATGCTTACTATTTCATCTGGTTTTTTAAAAAAAAGTAAACTCTCTTTAAAACATTCTTCATTTTCACTACCCATATCATTATGTCTGCTGTCATATATCAAAGGGATACATCCGCTTGCTGTTGCTTCTAGTGTCCTTTGCTGTAAAACATAACCACCCAAAACCAATGTATATTTAGCACTGTTATAAACTTTAGATATCTCTTCTCCATAAGATAAAATTCCCTTATAATATTTTTTTAATTCAGAATTTTTTTCCCATCCCCAACCATATAATTCTAATTTATATCCTAAATTAAGATTAGCTATGTATGTTAAGAAACCATCTCTTTCTACATATTTAACAATCTCTCCAAGGTCTACATCTGTAATATTAAATTTTTTTCTTAAAGATTGCAAATATTTTCCAAATTCAACACCTGCAGTATGCGTACCTAACAAATAATCATCTAACAATATTTTAACTATTTCATCTTTTTTACTATGCTTGATTCCATCAAAACCAACTTTATAACTGCCACCAATCATAATAATTTTATTTTCTCGCTGTATTGATTCTCTACATTTATATACACTTGTATCGATACAAAACCCTTGATACTGAGAAGTGATGTTTAATTTTTTAAGATGACTAGCTAAAGACTTTACTAAATGAAAAACTTTATCTCTTTTTCTTAACTTTATATGTTTAAATTGCTCAATTGCAAAATAATCTTGAATCCAAATAAAGTTAAAAATATCATCACCAAGTATTGCATTATTTATATGATTGATATTTATTGTTACATGTGGATTAAACTCCGCCATTTTTTTCAAAGAGTTTAAATCATTTATACCAACATCTAGTACAAAAAGAACTTCATACCCAAGGTTTTGTAATGCATTTGCAATATTTTTGGAAATATGCTGCATCACACGAGTACCAGAAGCAGCTAAAAGATAAAATCGAAGAGGTTCACTAAAATCTAATTTAGCATTCTTTAAAGCCTTTAAATAAAACGCATTATATTGATTTCTATAGTCCCTTGCTTGCTCTAAAGAGATATTAAAATTTTGTAGTATTTCTAGTTTAACACTAGCTGATATATCTAATCCTGTAAAGTCTACTTTAGTTGGGATTCTGTAATCACTTTTAGCTAAATCATTGACTAAATTCTCAATTGGTAGATGAATTAAATTTGGATACTCAGACTCTATTTTCTCGCCTGAGTAATAACATACTTGAAGGACATAACCACCATTGGTTTTATTTTGCAAGCTCGCTACTCTAAGTGCTTCATCGGCATTTAAAAAATAAGTATCTTCACACATTGGTATTTAATCTTTATTTTAATTTATTAAGTTAAGATACCTCATTAATACTTAATAAGGCATTTAAAATGAAAAAATTTACAAAAAAATATATAAAAAGTTTAATATCTTCTCTGAAAAATTGCGATACTAAATCTATAGAAAAAATTGTAAATTTACTCGACAACACTAAAGGCAAAATTTATATCATAGGAAACGGTGGAAGTGCTGCTACTGCTTCACATATGGTAAACGATTTAGGTGTTGGGCTCAAAAGAAGAGGCATTAAAAGTTTTGATGTTGAGAGCTTAAGCGATAACACTCCAGTATGTACAGCCCTAGCAAATGATATAGGGTATAAAAACATATTTTATATGCAACTAAAAGATAGAATTACTAAAGATGATGTGCTTATAGCAATATCATGTAGCGGTAATTCAAAAAATATCATAAAAGCTGTAAAATATGCGAAAAAGCAAGATGCTAAAATAGTAGGTATCACAGGTTTTGATGGTGGAAAATTAAAGAAAAAATCAGATATTAATTTTCATATTCAAACAGATAAAGGTCAATATGGAATAGTAGAAGATGTGCACATGATTCTTAACCATATTATCTATAGTTACTATATAGACAAGGCAGAGTAGTATATTTTTGATTCAAATAGCTAAGATAATTTATATTATACTATAAATTATGATATAATTACTTGTATAATTTATACTATAGTATAAATATCTACTAAAGGAAAAGTAATGAGAATCATAACTATAAAGTCTTGGAATAAGAATATTGCTTATGCAACTGAGTTAGAAGGTAAGTTGATTTTAGATTTAGAAGATAAAAAATATGCTTGTTACTCTCCTCTAAATTTTGAAAATATTATGCAGGCTAGAGAAGATATTGGTAGTGATGCTGATATTTATAAAATAGGATTAATCGCAGACTCTATATCTGGTGCTTATGGCAAAAGTTATTTTGATAAATATTTTATGAATGAACATAAAGAGCTACCCTCAATCCTTGATAGATTGTCGTTTATCGGTAGTCATGGTCTTGGAGCATTAGACTACGAACCTAGTGATGAATCTTCAACAATTGAAGATAATATTATTTTTTCATTAAAAGATTTCAAAAAACAAAGTATTGATGTTTATGATTCTAAGGGCAATAGCAAATTAGCTAAACTTATAGCTAAATCAAATAGTGGAGCAGGTGGAGCAAAAGCCAAAGCAGTCATAGAATACAACCCTTTAGAAAAAAAATTGCATCTATCTCCGATAAATAGTAATGTACTTGATGGATATGTTAAATCTATTGTAAAGTTTAATAACTCTAAAAATTCTAATGAGATACAAAAACATAATGATGAGTTAAAGCTAGAATATATATACTATCTATTAGCGATAGAATTAGATATAAATATGGCTAAATCATGGTTGGAAAAAGATGAAGATGGTAATTATTATTTTATAACTTCAAGGTTTGATATTGACACTCAGGGCAATAGGCTTCATTTACACTCATTAGCAGGACTGCTTAGTCATGATGCTTCATCTTTTACTTTAGGTTATGAGTCTTTATTTAGAGTTGGTATGATGTTAAGCGTTTCAAAAGAGAATAAAAGACAGATGTTTAAAACAATGATTTTTAACCTAGTTTTTGCAAATAAAGATGATCACTCTAGAAATTTTTCTTTTTTAATGGATGAAGATTGCAACTGGTGTTATGCACCATCTTATGATTTAACATACTCTGCAACTAACCATGGCTTAAAATGGCATCAATTAACAATAGATAAAAAACCATCACACTCCCTTAAAAGTTTAGGTCTAAAAAAAATAGCAAAATTATGTGAAGTAGATGATGAGATAGAAATAATTTCAAATATGATTGATTTAAAACATAGCAAGCTAAATGTATTAGCAAAAAAGTATGATGTTGAGAATATGATCAATATGATGCTTAAAGATACACAAGATATTGATAAGATATTTAGGAGCAAAAAATGACACCACAAGAATTTTTATTACAAACTGAAGAGGAGATTGCTCTATCTTTGGCAATTCAAGCTAAAAAACTTAGAATTATTAAAAATATAACACAAGTTGAATTTGCAAAAAAATCTGGTATTGCTTATGCAACTTACAGTAAGTTTGAGAGAACAGGAAAAATATCACTAAATGGCTTTTTGAAAGTTTTAAGACATCTTGGAAGATTAAAAGAGATATCAACACTTCTTAGTGTTGATAGTATTGAAGAGCTTGGCATTAAAGAGTTTGCTAAGCTTAGTAGTGTGAAGGAAAAAAAGAGAGCTTTTGGTAAAGCCATTATGTATTTTAAGTAGTTTTTATGCTTAGATATGATTACTAAATAGCTTAAATCACTTTAAGAGGATATACTCCCTCATATACTCCTCTGCAATAGACCAGTCAATCTGTTCATCAATATCAATCATATTATAATCTTGCATCTCATAAAAACATATATCGCCACTAAGACGGTTTTTATCTCTTAAAATGTTAGAAACATTACTTATGTAAAACGCTCCATTTTCAAGTAAAATGCCTTTAAAATCTTGTCTTCTTGGGCGATTTTTATAGTCATAATTTATCGGTTTTGCATCATCATCCCAAAAAAATCTTTTCTCTCTAACGACACTTAAAAGTGAATCTTTACCTAAATCTTTTAATTTTGTTATAGCACTATCAAAGTCTTTAGTTGTTGTTGTTGGCGAAGTAGCTTGAACTAGCATAAACAGATCATCATTTTTGAAATTATTTTTATCTAAAAACTCTAACATTACAGCCTCTGTTGAAGATTCATCTTGTGCATTCTTTTTATCACGGATATATATATTTACTTTTAAAAAATTAAACTTTTCAACCACCTCAACTATCTCATTACAATCTGTTGCTACATATATTTTATCAATTAAAGTTGAGTTTTCTAAAGCCAGTAAACTCCAATATATAAGTGGTTTACCACAAAACAGTTTTATATTTTTGAACCTAATCGCTTTACTTCCACATCTTGCTGGAACAAATGCTATATTCACATTGTACCCTTTGATAAGATTGCTAAAATTGTATCTGTTGCACCAATAGAAGCCAATTGTGATTCATAAGCTTCATTTAATTGTTTTGAATCTATAGAATTACCCCATTTTTGGTGACCACCAGGCTTATTTTTACTTAACCAATACAGATGATTTGAAAGTGGATATCTTTGTATATGTTTTACAAATTCAACTTTTAAAGATGCTTTTTTAGCTAAAAGCTTGATTGTGTGCTGATTATAAAGATACAGATGACAACTCCAATATGTGAATTTTGAAAAAGCTTCACTTTCGTATATACTAAGTAGTGCATCCTCAGCATTTGGAATTTCAATTATAATTTTCCCACCATCTTTTAATAAACTCTTCATCTTCTTTAAAATAACTTCTGGTTCACTTAAATGCTCTATCACATGAAATGCTGTAATATAATCAAATTTTTCTTCTATTTTATCTAAGTCATCATACAATCTTAAAGATTTTTTTGCATAAAAAGGTGCTACTGCTTTTTCTAGTTCTACTGTAGCTATATTTGAACTAACCTCTTTAGCTCTAAGAGCAAATCCACCATTTCCGCTTCCAAAATCTAAAACTGATTTATTGGTTATCATAGATTTTACAAACTCAAATCTTCTCTCATCATCCTCTTTCGTTTCATTTTGCCATCTGTTAAAATCAATCTCTTTATGCATATTTGATTCTTCATAAAAATTTTCATCAATATGATCTACATTTGAGAGATAAACTAATGAGCATCCACTACATTCAAGTACTTTCAACTCTTTAGCATCTCTTACTTGAGCATTTCTGTACTTAAAATCTTTACATCCGCAAAGTTTACAACTCATTGTTTGTCTCCATTGCTATATTTTTTTTTACTCTTTTTAAATCTAAATCTACCATCATCTTGCATAACTCTTCTAAAGAGGTTTTACTTTGCCAACCAAGAACATCTTTAGCTTTTTGAGCATTTCCAACCAATAGTTCTACTTCTAAGGGTCTATAAAATATAGAGTTTACCTCTACTACAACCTTACCTGTTTTTACATCTATTGCGAACTCTTTTTCTTTTTTACCTCTAAATTCAAGTTCAATATCAGCCGCTTTAAATGCCATTGTTACAAACTCTCTAACTGTTTTTACTCTATTGGTGGCTAATATAAATGTATCAGGAGTCTTTTGTTGCATCATTTTATACATCGCTTGGACATAATCTTTTGCATATCCCCAATCTCTTTTAGCATCCAAGTTTCCAAGCTTTAAGACCTCCAGCTTTCCTAATTTTATTTTTGCCACACTATCTGTAATCTTCCTTGTAACAAATTCCTTACCTCTTAATGGTGATTCATGATTATAAAGTATACCGATACAAGCAAAAATATTATATGTTTGTTTATAGTTTATAGTCATCATATGGGCAAAAACTTTTGATACACCATATGGATTTCTTGGATAAAATTTTGTGAATTCTGTTTGTGGATTTTCATCAATTTTTCCAAACATTTCAGAAGAAGATGCTTGATATAGCTTTATATTTGTATCAACATATCTTATAGCTTCTAATATATTTAGTACGCCCATCCCTGTTATATTAGCCGTCTCCACTGGATCTTCAAAAGATTTAGCAACATAACTTTGTGCAGCAAGATTATAGATTTCATCAGGTTTTATCGTTTTTAGCATCTCTATAGTTCCAGCTAAATCAACCAAATCATTTTCTATTAACACTAAATTAGGATTATTTTTTATCCCTAACTCTTTTATTCTCCAAAAGCCAACTGTACTTGTCCGTCTGTAAGTTGCATAGACTTTATAGCCCTTATCTAACAGTAGTTGTGTTAAATATGCAGCATCTTGTCCAGTAATACCAGTTACAATGGCTTTTTTCATCTTATTATATGTCCCAATTTACACTTTAGTAGCATATTTTTTTTCTAATATTTTCATACATTCATAAGTACCAGCACCTTCATGTAGATGTCCGCTCCAAATCTCAGGAACCCAAGAAAAATTATACCTACCCATAATCTCAAAAAGAGAATCAAAGTCCATACAACCCTCACCTATTTGTACACCCTCACCATTTGTTCCATATGCATCTGATATATGTAGATGACTTACAAAAGGCATTACTTTTTTTGTATATTCATTTATATCTATATCGAACATGTTGCAATAAAGTTGAGCGTGAGAGATATCATATGTCATACCCAACCCAAAATGGTTACAAAATTGTTTCATATCATTTGAAGACATAAAAGCATGTTGAAACCATTCTCCACCTAAATACCAAGGTCTAGGGGGTAAATTTTCTGGTATTACATCTATTTCATCGCTGTTATAATCTAATTTAGCAAAATTTTTAATCGCAATCTCAATAAGCTTATGAGTATCTTTTACTTCCCTATCATTTAAAAACATCCCACCTAGATGCATCACAACTTTAGGCTTATGCTCTGGAAAATATCTATGTAACTCTTTTGTCTTATCTAATGTTTTTTGTAATATATCTA
Source organism: Sulfurimonas sp. (assembly GCA_015487435.1). Lineage (GTDB taxonomy): Bacteria > Campylobacterota > Campylobacteria > Campylobacterales > Sulfurimonadaceae > Sulfurimonas. The sequence goes on along the minus strand of WFPU01000250.1, from coordinate 15,198 downwards.
ATGATTCTTTAACATATTGCTCATCTAAGGAACATATATCTACTAACTTCCTATCAAATATTTCAGGCGCATGAATAATAAGCTGTGACAATGATATCTCTTTAGGTTTAAAGTCGAGTGTTAAATCTGTTTGAGAACAGTGAAACTCTACAACAGGAGAGTTTAAAACTTTATATTTGTCATAATCATGAAAACGACATTTTGCTCCCCATTGTTGAGAAAAATGAAATTTTTTCCATTCCTTGATTTTAATAGTATCTTGAAAATCTGTATCGTTTATATAGTGATCTTTTTTAATATCACTTTTAAGAACTTTTCCATAATATTTATATATTTGATGTGGAAATATACCTTTACCAGGTGACTTAAATATAACATCACTTTTTATTAACACATGCCCCTTTGGCAAATCCCTAATTGGTACAGCAGATTTTGCAAAAGCTTCTTTATTTAACATCTCAGCTTGGTTCACACTCTTATGATCACTTAAAGCACTCTCTAGTAATCGAATATTTTTAACCATCTCTTTAAATTCATCTGGCATCATAGATGCTTTATGATCAGGACCATCTAATGTTTTATCAAATGTGATATGTTTTTCAATTATTTTATATCCCATAGCTACACACGCAATAGGTATAAATATACCTCTTTCATGTCCAGAATAACCTACAATATCACTTTTTGAAAGCTCTTTTAATCTATCAAAATATTTTAAATTTAAATTTTCATAAGGGGCAGGATATGTTGATTGTGCTAATAAAAATGCATAATTGATATTTTCTTTATTATAAAACTCTGCACAAGTTTTAATATCTTCATCATTCCACATACCAGTTGAGATTAACAATGGCACACTATATTTACTACACTCTTGTACTAAATCAATATTAGTCATATCAGCAGAAGAGATTTTAAATGCACTAACCCCGAGTTCGCCAACAAATTTTGCTGAAGTTTTATCAAAAGGGGTAATTATTAAATCTATCTGCTTTTCATCACAATATTTTCTTATTTTTTTATATTCATCATTTGAGAGCTCTACCTCTTTTAGTAGTGGGATAAGGTATTCAAAGTTCCACTCTTGGGAGTTAGAATCAGTTAATACACTTTTTGAATATATTGCATCCAAATCTCTTTTTTGAAACTTTACAGCATCAACTTTTGCTTCAATAGAAGCATCTATTAGCTTAATAGCCTCATCAAAACTTCCATTATGATTTATACCAATCTCTGCTATTATATAACTACCTACATCTTTTTCATCAAATATATTGTTTAGTTTTTTAGTATTATAAAAACTCATCTAACTAAACTTTTAAAAATTTATTATTCATAAAAATAATTTAGCAATTTCCATGCCATAAAAAAGTTTTATTTGCTATAATTCATACTAACAATTTAGGAGTCTTTATGCAAAATATAGAAGATATCGCTGTTTCAAATTACCAAACAAATATGGAATATTTTAAACTTCATCATAATGAACTCTACAGTAAACTTATAGCACTTGATACACTTCTTGGAGATGGTAGATATCCTCAAAAATATGACTTAGAATATAAAGATGGTTATTTTGATGTTGTTGAGCTATCTAGTGGTATTTTTCTTTATAATCAAAATTCAGAATTATTTTCAGATGAGCTTACATCACAGATAAATTTTAAAAAAGATGATCAAATAATTAATTGTTCTTATAACATTGATTTTACTCAAAAAGCTCTTGAGAAACTAGAAAAACAAAATGCTCTAACAACATATGCTACAACAGCACCAATCATGCACTACCATGATTCAAATGTAGATAGTTCAATGCATATAAATGAGATGCATAAATTTATATTTTTAGGGTTAGGATTGGCACTGCATCTACCTAAAATTATAAAGAAGACTGGTGTTAATCTTGTGTTAATAGTTGAAGATGATATTGAGCTTTTTCGATTGTCTCTTTTTACTTGTAACTATAAAGAGGCTTTAGAGGGACGATTAGGTTTTTTTGCTGTTGCACAAAACTCTGTGGAGTTTAGAGATACTTTTCAAACATTTTACTCAAACACTTTTATACGAAACTACAGCTTAAAATTTTCTCTATTCTCATCACTTTACAAAGAAAAAATTAAAGAGATTCAAACTTTTTTGGTCTCTCGTACTGAAACTAGTTACCCTGTTGAGTATCTTCTGTATAAAAATCTAACAGTTTTATCTAAATTACAAAAAGATTTTAAATTTTTAGAGCTAACAAAAAAAGATAAAGAGAATTTTTTTGAAGATAAACCGATGCTTATCATTGGGGCTGGTCCATCACTTCATGCAAATATAAAATGGCTTAAAGAAAATGCAGATAGATTTATTTTAGTTGCTGTATTTGCAGCATTAAAAACGCTTTATAAGTCTAATATTAAACCAGATATAGTGGTTCAAATAGATGAAAAGGTAACTGAGGCAGTAAATCTTATAAACTCTTTTGATGATTTTGATTTTTTAACCAATAGTATCTTTGTTTTTAGTGCCTCTGTGCCAAAGATACTTTTTGATACATTCCCAAAAAACAAAATTTATCTAATCGAAGATCGTACTAAGTATAAACTTGCAAACACTAGACTAGAATCTGCTAGCGTTGGTGAAGTTGCTTATGCAATCTCTTTAATTTTTAATGCTAAACAAACATATCTTCTTGGTTTAGATTTTGCTCTTTCAGAAGATGGTTCTACTCACTCAAAAGATCATCATGGAGCAACCTCTTTAGATACTTCAAATGTAGATGAGATACAACAAAGTGTTTCAATTTCAGAAACAATTTTAAATGTAAAAGGAAATTTTGTAGATAGCGTACCAACAACTCCTCTACTTTCATCGTCTATTCTTGTAATAAATCGTTATACTAAAAATTTAAAATCTGATAACCAAACAGTTTATAACCTTAGTAATGGCGCATATCTTGAACAAACAATACCATTAAGCATATCTGATTTACAAATAGAGTCTGAGGTAGATAAAAAAGAGATATACTCTAAATTAATAAAGCTTTTTGATACTTACTCGCTAAAAGAACTATCAAAAGAAGAGAGACAAGAGCTTAATAAAAAATGGATGCAGATAAAAGAGTTTCATCTAATAATTGATAATTTTCAGCAAAACACACCTTCAAATAAAGATATATTTTTACAAAACTATACACTCATGATACAATCATTGCTAAGCTCTTTTGATAGTGAACTCAAAGAGATTCTAACTGTTTATTTTTTGGCTATTGCCTCTTATGTAGCAGATCTCTTTAATACAAAAGAGTTAAACAATCCCAAAAAGCATACAAAAAAAATGAAAAGTATTATAGTTATTCAATTAAAAAGATTGATGGAGCTATACGAAAAAGAGCTCCAAAATATTGTAGAAAAATAATAAATTTCTTGCATAACCTAGATTCTGAATCAGGTTTAGAATGACGAAAGATCAAGTATATAGTCATTCCGTGCTTGACACGGAATCTAATAGCAAAGTATTGAGGGCTACTATTGAAGTAGCTTCAACACATTTTGCTGAACAGCATTGGCTTGACTCATAGCATATGAACCAGATTGAGCTAAGATATTTAATTTTGCAAAGTTTGCACTCTCTGCTGCAAAGTCAACATCACGAATTTGTGATTCAGCTGCTGTTACATTTACTTGGGTTACAGAGATATTTCTAATTGTTGACTCAAGTTGATTTTGAACAGAACCAATATCTGATCTTGTTTTATCAAGCTCTCTTAGTGCATAATCAGAAGTGATAATTGCTCTTTCTGCATTTTCGCGAGATGTAACATCAACATCACCAAAATTATTGGTTAAGTCTGTGGTCGTTGCTGCACCTGTTGTGTGTCCAACATTTGTGCCAGTAGTTATAGTGAAATCTGAACCTGAATCTAAACGAACTCCATACGCTGGATTAGCTATAGTTGAACTATCCAACTCATATACACTAGCTCTAATATCAGCTTCTGCTATTTGTGCAGCAGTATTAAAAGCATCAACAATAGTTTTTGCCATAGCTGCACTTGAGATAGAACCTGAAGCTGGTGTTACTGCACCTGTATCAACTGATGTTGTAGTGCCATCAGAAGCTGTAACAGTAATTGCTAGTTGCCAAGCTGCTGGAGTTGCTCCACCAGATTGCGCAGCAACAACTGTACCCTCTGCCATAGAAAATTCACTAACATTTGCAATCTGTGTATCTCCAATAGAGATATTTACAGTCTCACCTGCATATGCACCAATATGAAATGCTTTATTTTGAAAAGCACCATTTAAAAGTGATTGACCGTTAAATGAGGTAGCTGTAGCAATGTTTTGTGCATTTTCTAATAAACGATCAATATCTTCTTGAATAGCTGCACGAGTTTGTAGTGTTTGACCATCAGAAGCTGCTTGAATAGCTTTAGTTCTAATAGTATTAGATATATTAATATACTCCTCTAGAGCACCATCTGCTGTTTGAGCTACACCAATACCATCATTTGCATTCATAATAGCTTGCCCTAAACCTTGGGCCTGTTGACGAAGAGAATCTGCAATAGCCATACCAGATGCATCATCTGCTGCTTTATTGATTCTTAAACCTGAACTAAGTGAGTTAAGACTTTTATCAAGCCCTAAGTTAGTCATCACTGAGTTTCTATGTGCATTCATTGCTGCTATATTTGTGTTTATTCTAAAACCCATAATAAATCCTTTAATGATAGTTATTTAGGATTTAAAGCAAAGAGTGTTCCAAAAAATAAAATAAAATTTTTAAAAGAGAGGTATATTTTAATTGCCAAGTAAAAAGTTAAAGATTTATTGAGACTTTTGATTAATTATAAGCTAGATTCCAAGTGACCGAAGTAATGCCCTTGTGGTACAAGCTTGGAATGACGATTGTTTCGTCACTCTGGACTGCACCCCAAGGGTATTTCCTACGGGCATCCAGAATCTAATAGCTAATTATTTAGAGAGTTCAATTACTATTGTAAAAGTCTCAACACATTTTGCTGAACAGCATTAGCTTGACTCATAGCATATGAACCAGATTGAGCTAAGATGTTTAATTTTGCAAAGTTTGCACTCTCTGCTGCAAAGTCAACATCACGAATTTGTGATTCAGCTGCTGTTACATTTACTTGAGTTACAGAGATATTTCTAATTGTTGACTCAAGTTGATTTTGAACAGAACCAATATCTGATCTTGTTTTATCAAGATCTCTAAGAGTATAATCAGAAGTGATAATCGCTTTTTCTGCACTTTCTCGAGTTGTAACATCAATCTTACTAAAGTTATTGTCTAGAGATGTATCATATCCAGCTGCAGCTACACTAGCGTTTGTACTTGTAGTTACAGTAAAGTCACTACCAGAGTCTAAACGAATACCGTATGCAGGAGTGTCTATAGTTGAAGTATCCAACTCATATACACTAGCTCTTACATCAGCCCCTGCTATTTGTGCTTTTGCATTAAAAGCGTCAACAATAGATTGTGACATTGCTGCACTTGAGATAGCACCTGACGCTGGTGTTATAGAAGTTGTATCAACTGCTGTTGTAGTACCATCAGCTGCTGTAACAGTAACTGCTAATTGCCAAGCTGCTGGAGCCGCTCCTGCAGATTGTGCAGTAACTGCTGCCCCCTCTGCTAATGCAAACTCTCCAACTTGAGAGGTTTGAGTATCACTAATAGAGATTTTTACAGTCTCACCAGCATATGCACCAATATGAAAAGCTTTATTTTGAAAAGCACCATTTAAAAGAGTTTGACCATTAAATGAAGTAGTAGTAGCAATATTTTGTGCCTCTTCCATTAAACGATCGATATCTTCTTGAATAGCTGCACGAGTTTGTAGCGTTTGACCATCAGAAGCTGCTTGAATAGCTTTAGTTCTAATAGTATTAGATATATTGATATACTCCTCTAAAGCACCATCTGCTGTTTGAGCTACACCAATACCATCATTTGCATTTGAAATTGCTTGCCCTAAACCTTGAGCTTGTTGACGAAGAGTATTTGCAATAGCCATACCAGATGCGTCATCTGCTGCTCTGTTAATTCTTAAACCTGAGGAGAGTGCGTTAAGACTTTTGTCAAGCCCTAAGTTAGTCATTGAAGAGTTTCTATGTGCGTTCATTGCCGCAATGTTTGTGTTAATTCTAAATCCCATAATAAATCCTTTTTGGGTAAGAGCCTTTCGCTCTAGTTAATTTTAATCTTGGCTTCCTTGCCTTGATATATTTAGTACATCGTCATGGGAAAAAAAAACTTTAATAGATTTGCACTTTTTTTTAATATTCACTTATTTAAACTTTTTGTGCTAAACTTCCAAAATTAAAACACCATACTATTATAGGAATACATTTGAACTTAATTATTGTGGAATCGCCTGCAAAAGCCCGGACTATTACAAACTTTTTAGGAAAAAATTATAAAGTTATTGCATCTAAAGGTCATATTCGAGATCTACCAAAATCAAGATTTGGAATCACTATAGATAAAGAAACTCACGAGTTAATACCAAAATACTCTGTTGCGAAAGAAAATGCAGCAATTGTTAAAGAGATAAAGGATTTAGCTAAAAAAGCAGATACTGTATATATCGCGACCGATGAGGATCGTGAGGGGGAAGCTATTGGATGGCATATTGCACATGCTATAAAAAAAGACCCAGAAGAACTTCCTCGTATTGTATTTCATGAGATTACAAAGTCTGCGATTAAACATGCGCTTGACAATGCACGAAAAATTGATATGGATATGGTAAATGCACAACAAGCTCGTCGTTTACTTGATCGTATCGTTGGATATAAGCTTTCTCCTCTTTTAGCATCTAAGATTCAAAAAGGCCTTTCAGGTGGTCGTGTTCAATCATCTACTCTAAAACTAGTAGTAGACCGTGAGAGAGAGATAAAAGCATTTATCCCAGTTGAATATTGGTCTATAGATACATCTTTTAAAACAAATATAGAAGCAAATCTTATTAAGCATAACAATCAAAAGATTGATAAACTTACAATCAAGAACAAAGATAGTGCATCAGCTATAGTTAAAAGTGTAGAAGTTGATACATTTATTATCTCAAAAATAGAGACAAAACAAAGAAAAAGTAAAACTCCACCTCCATTTATGACTTCAACCTTGCAACAAACTGCATCATCTAAGCTTGGGTTTACTCCAAAAAGAACTATGATGATAGCCCAAACATTATACGAGGGTGTAAAAACTCCTGATGGTACCTCTGGTGTTATTACATATATGAGAACTGATTCATTAAATCTTGCAAGTGAAGCTGTAGCAATGGTTCGTGGTGTAATTGAAAATAGATTTGGTAAAAAATATCTGCCTACAGAGCCTAAAATATATAATAAAAAGTCAAAAGGTGCACAAGAGGCTCACGAAGCTATCCGCCCAACTATGTTAGCTTTTACTCCTGAAATTGCTCAAAAGTTTTTAAAAGCTGATGAGATAAAACTTTATCGTTTAATATATGAACGATTTATGTCTTGTCAAATGAATGACGCTGAGTTTGAGCAACAAAGCATAATCTTTAAGGGTGAAAACTCTGAGTACCGTGCAAGTGGTCGTAAGCTTACATTTGATGGTTTTTATGCTTTAACTGGTGCTGAGGATAAAGATAAACTTCTTCCTGTTTTAAAAGAGGGAGACACCGCAGAGATTCAAAGTATTAAAGCTGAACAACACTTTACTGAACCACCAGCTCGTTTTTCTGAGGCGGCACTGATTAAAAAACTAGAGAGTGAGGGTGTTGGTCGTCCATCAACCTATGCTCCAACTATTGCAACTTTATCTTCTCGTACATATGTAACCATTGAGAAAAAGCAAATCATACCAACAGAGATGGCTTTTACAGTTACAGATATATTAGAGAAAAACTTTGCAAATATTGTTGATATATCTTTTACTGCTGGGATGGAAGAGCGTTTAGATGAGATCGCAGATGGGAAAGAAAATTGGCAAAAACTTCTCCAAGATTTTTATTTTGACTTCATGAAACAAATTGATGCTGGTAAAGAAAACATAGTATCTCTAAAACTTGCAAAACCTCTTGGTCGTGAATGTCCTAAGTGTGCAGAAGAATTACTTCTAAGAAGTGGTCGTTTTGGAAACTTTGTAGCTTGTAGTGGTTTTCCAAAGTGTAAATATACTGAACAAGTAGATGAAAATGGAAATAAAGTAGAAAAAAAAGAGGAAGGCTCAGACGAAATTTGTGACAAGTGTGGCAAAGAGATGGTTGTTAAAACTGGTCGTAATGGTCAATTTTTAGCATGCTCTAATTATCCTGATTGTAAAAATACTAAGAGCATCAATGTTGAAGAGGTGGAGAGTAAAACTCCTTGTCCCGATTGTGGTGGTAAAATAAGTCAAAAAAAATCTCGTCGTGGTCCTTTTTGGGGATGTGGAAACTATCCTGATTGTAAATTTATAAGTAAGTTTGAGCCTACTACTATTAAGTGTAAAGAAAAAGGGTGTACTAATGGTCTTTTAGCTGAACGAACTTATAGAAATAAAGATGTATATGAATGTGTTAAATGTAAAGCTCGTACACCAAGAGAAGATATAGACAAATAATGAAAGTATTAATTTCTCTCGCCAAAGGCGAAGCTTTAGTGAGAGGAATTAAGTCTGGACTTTGTTTAGACTTAAGGAGACAAGTGTGAAAATCGGCATAATATCAGACACCCATTCTAAAGTTAAAAAGGCTAAAAAAGCTTTAGATATGCTTTTAGAAAATGGTGCTGAATTTATCATACATGCTGGAGACATAGAGGAGCATAAGACGCTAGAGCTTCTTCATAACTGTGATAAAAAGTATATAGCTGTATATGGTAATAATGATGCCCATCTAGTTAAATATCATAATGATTACAACCTAGTTCAAGAGCCATCTTACTTTAAACTTGCAAATCTAAAATTCAAACTTATGCATCTACCTTTTTATATGAACGCTGACGCTGATATAATAATCTCAGGGCACACCCATGTTTTTCATAGTGAATTTACAAACAACACTCTTTTTTTAAATCCAGGTGAAGTTTGTGCTAGAAAAAAACCTATTTCTGAATGTGCTATGCTTGAAATTAGTGATGAAGAATTTAAAGTAACTCACTATACAAGAGAAAATAAAACAGATATTTTTAATAAAAAGATTTATACCTATGAACGATAAAATACCTCAAGAGATATTTTTATGTTCAATCTGTAATATTAATAGTGGCACATGTAAAGAGGATTGTAAGTTTTGTTCTCAAAGTATAAGATATAAAGCTGATATAGATCGATACAAACAAAAACCAATAGATGAAATTATAAACGAAGCTAAAATTGCAAGAGATAATGGAGCATTGGGTTTTTGTTTAGTTACAGCAGACAAAGGTCTAAACGATAAAACTTTAAAATTTGTTTGTGAAAGTGCAGAGATATTAACTTCTAAGGTTCCAGAACTTAGATTAATAGCTTGCAATGGAACAGCTACACTCCAACAACTTTTAACTCTAAAAAAATCAGGCATAAAAGCATATAATCATAACTTAGAAACATCGGAGGCTTTCTATCCGCAAATTTGTACAACCCACCCTTGGAGTGAAAGATATGAGACTTGTTTAGATGTTAACAAATCTGGACTTGTACTTATAAGTGGTGGTATATTTGGTCTTGGGGAGTCTTTAAGCGACAGAGAAAGTATGTTAAAATCATTAAGTGAGCTTAATCCAACTTCAGTGCCTATAAACTTTTATCATCACAACGAGGCACTAGAATTAAAACCAAACTCTTTAACAACCGATGAAGCCTTAAAACTTATACAACAAACAAGACAAACTCTGCCAAATGCTGAGCGTATAATGGTAGCTGGTGGGAGGGAGTTAATGTTTGGCGATAGACAAAATGAGATATTTAAGTATGGTGCTAACTCTATTGTAATTGGAAACTATTTAACAACTAGTGGTAGGATTATATCTAAGGATTTAGATATGATAAAGAATTTAAACTTAAAAGTTGCAAAGAAAGTGCAAAAAAAAATATAACAGAGAAAATTTAATATTATACGAGCTATATTTTCACAAGTGAAAATCTACTACTCCTAATAATTTTCACTGTAAAGGATAAATATGGATAATATTATATTAATAGTTACCATCTCACTTATCATCATATTTTCACCTTTTTTTGCAAAAATATTAAGGCTTCCAACCACCCCAATTGAGATTGTTTTAGGATCAGTTTTTGCCTATGCTGGTTTTTTACATGATGAACATATTTTTGAATTAGTTGCCGAATTTGGATTTTTATACCTTATGTTTATTGCAGGGACTGAGATTAATCTAAAAGAGGTATTAAAAACCCCTACACACATTTTAAAAAAAGTATTTTTATATCTTGTTTTCTTATATGCACTCTCAATTAGCTTATCCCTTTATTTAGATTTAGGAAAAATATTTATGGTTCTTTTACCGCTAATATCTGTTGGTTTAGTAGCGACTCTTTCAAAAGAGTATGGAAAAACACCTTGGCTTTCACTCTCTATGACAAGTGGTGGAATCGGGGAAGTTGTAAGTATTGGTCTTTTAACTATAACCTCTGCTGGGCTTCATTCAGGAGTAGAAATTGGTTTATTTAAAACAATCCTAGCACTTGTTTTATTTTTAGTTTTTATGTTCTTTGTATTTCGTACAGTCACTATCTTAACATGGTGGTTTCCTAAGCTATCAGTACTACTAATGCCACACGATGACAAAAAAGAACAAGATATTCGCTTTTCTATGGGAATGTTATTTTTACTAACTGCTGCTATGATGTATCTCAATTTAGAACTTGCTTTTGGTGCATTTTTGGCTGGAATTTTTATACCAACATTTTTTCCACATAAAGAGGAACTTCCAGAAAAACTAGCATCTTTTGGTTTTGGATTTATCATACCTATATTTTTCATTCATATTGGAACAACTTTTAATTTAGAATCACTATCGATGGAGGGATTAATACCATTAGCATTTATTATAGCCCTTGGTATGATTGTTATGCGTGTATTATCTTCATTGGTGTTTGTAAAAGAGTTAGGATGGATAGATGCTGTCTTAATGGGGTTATCTCATTCTATGCCATTAACACTGTTAATTGCGATGGCTACACTAGCTTATCATGCCAACTCTATCGATCAACTTCATTACTTTGCATTTATCCTAGCATCTTTGTTTCAAGTTATAAGTGTAATGATAGTTATAAAACTACTAAATAACTACAAAGAAAAAAATTTGCTATAATAGTTTACTCAAAAATATTATAAAGGGGTCATCATGGGTCGTTCAGTATTACTTCAGCTTGCTCGTGACTCCATACAAGAAGTACTTCAATCTAGCAGAAGCATTGATAAAATTGCACTTTTAGATGAGCATCCGCTTTTGAGTAGTAAAATATCAACTACTGTAAATATCTATATTAATAATAAGCTTCGTGGGACATCTTCAAGCAAAAATGCCTCTTTATCTTTGATTGAGGATATAATTTTAAATGCTAAAAAATCAGCCTTTGAAGATAAAAACTTTACGCCACTCTCAACTTCACAATATTTGGAATGTGAAATAGAAATACTATTAAACACAGATGAGGGTGTTATTAGTGAAAAAGACCCAGCTATATTAAAAACTACAACTTACTCTTTAGAAAAAGAGTTGGATAATTAACTATGTACTATGTGATAAATGATTTTTAGGTTCATATGCCACGCATAGATAATGAAAAATTTTACATCTCTGCTATACAAAAGTATGGCATTAGTGCCAAAGGTGTAAACTGGACCTCTACTGATACACAAAGGGTAAGATTCAAAACCATCTTAGCAATGTTACCCTCTAATTTAAGCCAATTTACTATAATTGATGCGGGTTGTGGCTTTGGAGATTTTTATATCTATTTAGAAAAAAGAGATAAAATTCCAAAAAAATATATTGGGATTGATTCACTGCCAGATATGCACGCAATAGCATCTGCAATAACTGGTTGTGAAATAATTATAGCCGATATCACAAAAGATGAAATCCCAGATGCTGATTATTTAATTTGCAGTGGGGCTATGAATATTTTAGAAAAATTTGAAACATATCAGTTTATACGAAACTGCTACATATCATCTAAAAATGGGTTTATATTTAATATTTTACATGGGCAAAAAGATTGTGACACTTATAACTACATGAGCACAGAGCAAATAGAACAAATTGCAAAAGATTTAGGCGTAACAGATGTAAAAATTAAAACTGGATATTTAGATGCTGATATAACAGTAGGATTTTTTCACAAAGTACAACCAAAATAATGTGTGCTATATTTGGAATAATTGGACCTTATGATGAAAACAAAGCTAAATTTGCATTAAAAAAACTAACTCACCGTGGACCTGATTTTTGCGCAATTATTCAAAATAAAAATCTTTTTTTTGCCCATCATAGCCTAAATATATTAGATGTTAAAACTCAATCTACTCAACCAATATCAAATAAAAATATATTACTTTCATTTAATGGGGAGATTTATAATCATCAAGAGTTACGAGATGAACTTTTAGCATATGGTTACAAATTTAAAACTCAAAGTGAGAGCGAAGTTCTAATTTTTGCTTATCAAAAGTGGGGCGCTTGTTTTGTAACTAAACTTCGTGGAATGTTTGCAATATCTCTTATGGATGGGGATACACTTTACTTATTTCGTGATCGCTTAGGTAAAAAACCTATCTTTTATCTTGAAAATTCTAGTTTTATATATGCATCTGAGATAAAAGCGATAGTTCCTTTTTTAACAAAAACACAGATGGATAAAGATGCCCTGCTCTCTTATTTATCCTTTTTAGCACCGACTCCACCATATACTTTTTTTAAAGGTATCAAAAAACTTGGAAGTGGAGAATACCTTGTTTATAAAAATCAACAACTAGAAGTTAAAAAATATTTTGATTTACTTGATGCTACACCAAATTTAATCGTCAATAAAGATGAAGCAATATGTAAGCTAGAGAGTCTACTAAACGAATCAATTAAATTAAGGTTAAAAGCAGGTGTGCCAATGGCCTCTCTGCTTTCAGGTGGAATTGATAGTGCCACCATAAACTTCTATGCAAAAAAAAATGGTGTAGATTTACAAACTTACACACTTGGATATAAAGATTATGCAAAATATGATGAGAGGCAAAATGTAAAAGAGAGTGCTGATTTTTTAGGGGTTAAAAATACTCAAGTTGAGATTTCACAAGATGATTATTCTTTAGCATGTGAGAGTGTATTGGATTGTTTAGATGAGCCATTAAATGACCCAGCAGCTATACCTTTGTATCTATTGTTTAAAAAGATAAAAGAGGATGGATATAAAGTTGTTTTGAGTGGCGAAGGTGCTGATGAGCTTTTTTTAGGATATAAACATTACTTTGATTATTTAGATGTAGAAGATGCAAAAAATCTTAAAAACAAAAACTGGCTAAAAAAATATTTTCGCTCAAACTACAATGAAAACCGTGAATGGGAGTGGTATAAACGCATCTTTGATGAAACTTTACTTTTTCGTACTTCTGGTGAAAAATTTACAGATTTACAAAAAAATAATCTAATGAAGCAAAATATAAAAGACAATCAGGCACTTTTTTATTTAAAACCTTATAGACAAAGATTTGAGAGTTCAAATCATACAGATGACTCTATTTGGTATAGCTACATAGACCTTCATCTTTTTCAAGCTGAACACTTCTTAACAAAACTTGATCGAATGAGTATGGCACATTCTATAGAATCTCGTACACCTTTTTTAGATCATAAGTTAGCATCTGCTGTATTTAACATAGACCCTAAGCTTCGTTATAAAGACGAGGTTACAAAATCTTTACTTAAAAAGATGATGAAATCTCACTTAGATAAAAATCTTTTAACTAAGAAGAAAAAAGGTTTCTCAAATCCATATATAGAATTTTTAATAAACACTAAAAAAAATAGAACTTATAAAAGATGTAAATAAAGAGACTGGACTTTTTAAAAATAAAGAGTTAAGTTAGTTAATAGATGGTGCTTCAAGTGGGACTTTTAAACACCACCTGTGGGGATTGTATGTCTTAAGTGTTTGGATTAAAAAATATTTATTATAAGTAAGTGGACATAAATCATAGCAACAAAAATGCATTACCATAATCACGATTTAATTTTGAAAATTTAAAATATTTAGATACTATACTAAACATAAAAAAATATAAAAACTAGTAGTATATTTTTATATTCAATCATTACATCTAAAACAGCAATATTGCTTTGCAGTTTTTGCAGTTTACAATAAGGTATAAAAAATATGAAAATAGTGTTATTATTATTAAGCATGACTTACTCCCTATTAGCTACGAACCTAAATTCTCTTTTACTTAAATATTCAAATGCTGGAAATTTTGAAAAAGTTAAAATAATTTTAGAAAAAGGTGCAAATCCAAATATGCTAGTTGGAAATAGCACTACAACTGGAACATTAACAACAAGATTGGTAATGCAAAAAAAATTTAAAATGGCTGAACTTTTAATGGAATATGGTGGTAAAATAACCAGACAAAAAAGAGGTACATTTAACAAAAGAAGACATAACTTAGCTATAGATGCTTTGGCTGAATATTCACGTAGAAACAATAATAAATGTGACGACCCATTGATAGTTTTAAAATATTTAGCCACACAAGGGATAAATTTATCAAAAGCTTATGCAAGTAATGAATTATTACAACAAGCACTATACAGATGCGATAAACTTAGTTTTTTTATTTTTCAAAATGGTGGAAATAAAATATTAACAAAAATGAAGGATAACGGATATATGAGATATGAAAGTCCGTTAAGTTATATCTTATTTAAAAATAAAATAGATTTATTAAAGCAAATGGTTGATACAGGAGTTAAAATTGATTTTAACAAAGTAATTTATATCGATAATAGATATAAAACAGAAAAATACAATTCTCTTCGTATTGCTGCGAAAGAAGATAATTTAAAATTATTTAAATATTTGCTTAACAACGGTGCTATCATAACAGATGAAATTAAGAAGTCTGCTGGAGATAAAGTTGGAGAATATATTTTGCTAGAACTTGAAAAATAATTTCATAAAACTCCTAAGAAAAATTATAAAGCATTTTTTAGTAGTAAAATATAAATTCTAAAAAGT
>WFPU01000249.1 GCA_015487435.1 Sulfurimonas sp. | reverse complement strand
TCTAAATACTCTTGCCAACTATCATCTGTAAAAGTTAAATTCATTCCTCAATCAACTCTTTTTCAAAAATTTTACCATTTCTTGCATCCGCTAAAGAACGAAGTAATACTTTTTTATTATTTGGAGAACTTAAAAGATAGTTTGTTTCTTTCATAGAGTTATACTCATCAAAAGATATAACAACAACATTTTCATGACCTTTTCTATGAATAATCACTTCATCGTTATCAAGATAAACACTATCAAAGACAGCTTTTAAATTATTTCGGGCTTCTGTTAAACTTACTACTTGCATTTTAAATCCTTTACATTATTATGTACACTATTATAACATAATCACTAAACCTTCTCAACACTTCCAGTCCGAATAGACTCTAAAATCTTAAAAGTAGTCTTAGTAGTGTTATAAATAGACTCAAAACTTATAGCCTCTTCCCCACTTTTAACAGCTTCTTTAAAAGCCTTGAACTCACCAACAAACCCTTTATCTTGGTTCGCACTCTTAGTTTTTGTAGTTTTTCCACCACTATATACTAAAAGCTCTCTAAAGTCAGTCATAGAGATACTTACACCATTACTAAACACTTCTATGTACTCTTTTGGCATAGTTGTATCTCCATAAGCATAATAACCTATAGTTGCTGTACTGCCATTTGCATAGTTAAGTATGATGTTTACATTATCTTCATCAGGAATAGACTGATCATCTTTAGTAACAGTAGAAGCAAAGACACTCACTACATCACTACCTATAAGAAAGCTACAAGTATCTATAAAGTGACACACTTCACCGATGATACGACCACCACCAATAGTTCTGTCTTGTATCCACACATCTTTAGGAATGATACCTGCATTTACTCTATAGTTTACAGAAACTTGTCCGCTTATACTTTTCTTCATACTCTCAATCATAGGTGAAAATCTTCTGTTAAATCCAACTTGAACGATTGTTTTTCCAGTATATGCCTCTTTAATAGTTTCGAGTTCTTCTTCATAGATACATAAAGGTTTTTCTACAAAACAGTGCTTACCAGACTCTATTGAGCTAACAACTGCACTTGCATGTTTGTCATGTTGCGTAGTTACAAAGACACTGTTTATCTCACTGTTTTTAAATATCTCGCTACTGTCTGTAGTCATATACTTAAAGTCATATTTTTTACCAGTACCTTGTGCGCTCACACCTGTAGCAGTACAAAGCCCAACAAGTTCATAACCACCAACTTTTTTCATATTTGGAAGTATTACAGACTTTGTAAAGTTTCCAGCACCAATTAGCCCTACATTTACATTCTCATTAGTTACAGCTTTTGTAGTTCTTTTGATGATTTTTTCATCTTCAAGATTTATCTCACGATTGTACTTTAAAACAATACCAAGATACTTCTCTTTCACTTTACCCTCAAGCAAGTCATAAGCACTCATAGCATCATCAAAGTTAAACTCATGAGTAAGTATCTCTTTAGGAGTTATTTTACCCTCATCTATAAGCCCTAAAAACGCTTCAAAGTTTCTCTGCTCTGTCCATCTAACCAAATCATATGGATAGTCATTACCTTTTTCTTCATACTCAGGGTCATAACGCCCTGGACCATAAGCCATAGACAAACGCAGGTCTATCTCTTTTTTATAGTAGTCATTTCTAGGTATCTCCATACCAACCATACCAACAAACACAACACGACCTCTCATACGAGAAATCTCAGCTGCATCTATAACAGGTTGATTAGACATTGTCGAAGCTGCTATGATGACAGCATCTACTCCATAACCATTACTAAACTCATTTGCTTTAGCTATAAGTTCACTTGCATGACAAGTTTCATCTGCACCTAGCTTCTTAGCAAGTGCTATCTTGTCTGGGTCAACATCACTTCCTATGACCTTACAGCCATTTGCTTTAAGAAGTTGTACTGTAAGCTGACCTAAAAGTCCAAGCCCCATCACAGCTACTCTCTCACCAAGTTTTGGTTCAGTCTGACGGACTCCTTGAAGTGCTATAGCCCCAACAGTCACAAAAGAAGCATCTATATCATCAACACCATCGGGAATCTTCACCATCAAGTTTTTAGGCACATAGTTGATCTCGCTATGGTTTGCATACCCAGCTCCACCACAAGCCACTCTATCACCGATGTTTAGACCAGACATGTTTACACCTAGTTTTATGACACGACCAGCAGAACTATAACCTAAAGGGATTGGACTATCAAGCTTAGTAAAAACTTTCTCAAGAGTATTTTTAACACCCTCTTTTTTCATTTTACCCACAACTTGTTTTACTAAGTCTGGTCTATCTTTTGCTTTAGACAGTAAAGACTTTTTAGCAAAATCTACCAACATCTTTTCAGTTCCTGCACTTACCAAACTTACTGTTGTTTGTACAAGTGCACCATTTTCTTGACATACTGGAGCTGGTACTTCAAAAAGTCCTAGTTCTCCTGTTTTAAAGCTTTGTATTAGTTGTTTCATTGTTTTAGTTTTCCTTTTAATTTTTTAATCTATATATTGTCTAAACCACTCTTCAAGTACAATTAATGCCCAAATATAAAGACTTCTATCTCTTTTATTTGCATTATGTTCATGAAGTATCTCTTGAATATAACTATAGTTAAACAATCCTCTTTTCTCTATACTTTCTTTAGACAAATAGTCATTTATGAAATTTTTCAAATCTTTCTTCAACCAAATACCCATAGGAGGGTTAAGCCCTAACTTTGGTTTATTAATAATATTATTAGGTATTTGACCTTCAAGTATTTTTTTCATAAGATATTTTGTTTTACCATCTTTGATGCGGTACTTAGTATCAATGCTAGTCATAAACTCAATAACTTTATGATCAATTAAAGGAAATCGAACTTCAAAAGAGTTAGCCATACTCATGGCATCGCCATAACTTAAAAGATTGTTTGGTAAAAAAGTTTTTAAATCTATTATTGAACTTTTTAATATCCCATCACTATATTTTTTACTGTTCCAAGCATCTTTCACTACATGTTTATAAGACTTATATTCTTTAAATAATTTATTCAGTTCATTATCACTAAAATACCCAATCCAGTCTTCATACATCTCATCTTCATTTTTAGATAAAGAATTAACAAAAGTTTTAATTCTTCTTAGCTTATGGTTTCCAGTTGAACTTTCAGGTATAAGATTCGTAAATGTTGAAGCTAATTTAAACATAGATTTTGGAGTATATTTCAATTTATCTGCTAAAAGTATAGCTTCATATCTAGGATAACCACCAAATATTTCGTCTCCTCCGTCTCCTGCTAATGCAACAGTCGCTAGTTTTTTAGTTTCTTTTGTAAGTTCATGTATTAATAGTGATGTTGGATTTCCAAATGGTTCATCAAAATGACTTACCATTTTAGGTAATAGTTCTGCTGCATTTGGATTTATAACTATCTCTGTGTGATTAGTATTAAAATAATCAGACATTATTTTAGCATCACTTGTTTCATCATACTTACTTGCACCCTCAAAACCTAAAGTATAAGTATTTATTTTTTTAGTAGAATGCTTATTCATATAGTGAAGTATCATACTACTGTCAATACCTCCACTTAAAAAGGAACCAAGTTCTACATCTGCTATCATTCTCATTTTTACCGATTCATCAAGTAAGCCATCGAGAGAAGTGATGATTTCATTTTCAGGCATATTGATATTTAAACCTTTATAGTCTTCAACATCCCAATACTTCTTTATTTCAACTTTTCCATTATGAAATGACAAACTATGAGCAGGTGGTAATTTCATAATATCTTGAAATATTGTATTTGGGTGAGGAATATACAGATAGTGTAAATACTGCAATATTGCTTCTTGATTTATCTCTGGTTTTTTTTCAAGTGCTTCTAATATCACTTTAATCTCACTACCAAATATAAATTTACCATCATTAATATAATAGATAAAAGGTTTAATTCCCAACCTATCTCTTGCACAAAAAAGTTTATCTTCTCGCTTATCATAAATAGCAAAAGCAAACATTCCTTTAAAATCATCTAAACATTTTTCACCATACTCTATATAAGCATAAAGTATAGCTTCGGTATCTGATGATGTTTTAAAACTGTATTTATATTTTAGT
>WFPU01000248.1 GCA_015487435.1 Sulfurimonas sp. | reverse complement strand
GGACTTCCAGCTATCTCACTTCCAATAAACAAAGCACAAAACGGTATGCCTGTTGGTCTTCAACTAATTGCAAATGCTTATGAAGAACAAACTCTATTTGATGGTGCATTTAGCTTAGAAAAACAAATTAACTATAACAAAGTAACATTGTAAATTCATGTTTATTCAAATAACTTTATATATACATATTTTAGCAGCAACTGCATGGATTGGTGGTGCATTACTATTGTTTGCACTTGGAATTGTTATGCGCGATAAAGAAGCACAAAAACAAGTATACCATCATATAGGTCCCATATATGGATATTTTGAAACAGTGTGGCTTGTCTTATTGTGGATTACTGGAATAATATTATTTTATCATTATAACATTTGGGATATTATGACTCAAACTGATTCTCAACTAGCATACGCAATAGATCACAAATTACGCTATGTTGCTCTTATAACAATTCTTACAATTATCCATATGTATATCGCTCTTAAAACACATACTAAAGAGCGTACTAAGCTGCAACATATCATCTCTAGAGCAAGTTCTTTGATTATTTTCTTCGCCAACTTAGGCATATTATGGTTTGCTGTAGTAGTAAGAAATATTTTAGCTTAACAACACTCCAGTCAAGAGTTAAAATTAAACCAAAAATTATGGAGTAAAAAATGATTGATGAACAAAACATTTTAAGACTTAGCATAAAAGATTTTTTTAGTGCTAAGATGTTAAAATATTCACTATTGCCTTTTATTTTAACAATAATAGCGATGTACTTATTATTTTTTTATATTGCTGGTGTTAGCTTGGAATCACTTGGTTCTATGGATATTCATACAACTCAAACAACTATACAAAACGGAATTCCTCATACTGAAATTACAGATACGAAGATAGAGGGTGGAGGTATTATTGATTATATTGTAAACTTTGTAGCTACCTCTGCTCTTGTTTCTTGGCTTATATCGTTTTCTTTATATGCAATTGGTGGTTTAATAACACTCTATCTATCAATTATAGTAGCTGTAATTATTATTGGGTTTTTAACTCCATATGTTTTAAAAGAGATTCAAAGAAGACACTATAATGATGTAGAGATGATTGGATACTCAAATATATTTTTAGGACTGCTTCAAGTTTTCAAATGGCTATTTGTGATGATACTTTTATTTTTCTTATTTATACCTCTTTATTTTATACCAATCGTAAATATAATAGCTCTTAACCTACCACTATATTATTTTTTTCATAAGATGATAACTTATGATATAGCTTCAAATATAGTGTCATATGAAGAAAACAGACTAATTAAGTTTAATAGTGCAAACAACATAAGATTTAAGACATTAGCTCTTTATCTTATCTCACTAATCCCATTTGCAATATTTTTTGGAGCTGTATTTTATGTGATATACTTAGGGCATACTTACTTTGTAGAGGTTAAAAAAATAAGATCTTAATAAGGTTATACCAAGTAATATTTACTCATTAACTTCCCTTTACCAAGTTTTTTGTATAATGTCTTAATTTTTAACAATTGGACATAAATGATAAACTACCAAACAATTAAACCACTTCTTTTTAAACTTCAACCTGAAAATGCTCACCATCTCGCTGAGGCGGTTTTAAGAATGCCGAATGTTTGCCAAATACCTTTTAATTTTTTTCTAGAATCTCATTTTATTGCTGATGATATTTTAACTCAAGAACTTTTTGGACGTACTTTTTACAATCCGATAGGACTTGGAGCTGGATTTGATAAAAATGCAACTATGATAAAGGGTATGCAAATTTTAGGTTTTGGTTATACTGAGATTGGGACACTTACACCAAAACCACAAAAGGGAAACCCTAAACCAAGAATGTTTCGTCATGTTGAAGAGGAATCTATCCAAAATGCTATGGGATTTAACAACCATGGTATGCTAAAAGCCCAAAAAAGATTAAAACAGCACTACCCTTTTACAACTCCAATTGGTATAAATATTGGTAAAAACAAACTTACATCAGAGGATGATGCTATAAATGATTACACTACACTTATAAAAGCATTACACAATTTAGGTGATTATATGGTTATAAACATATCATCGCCAAATACTCCTGGTCTTCGTGATTTACAAAATGAAGAGTTTATAGAAAAACTATTTAGCGAAGCTAAAAAAATTACATCAAAACCAATACTTTTAAAGATAGCCCCAGACATGACACCAGAGGATGCTGTAACACTTACAAAGATGGCAGTTGAGAAAGGTGCAGATGGAATTATCGCTACAAATACCACAGTCGATTACTCACTTGTAAAACACCCTAAAGATATTGGTGGAATTAGTGGAGCTGTTCTAAAAGAAAAAAGTTTTGAAATTTTTGAAGCTATTGCAAAAGAACTTTTTGGAAAAACTGTACTTATCTCAGTTGGTGGAATTGACTCAGCTGAGGAAGCATATAGACGCATTAAAGCTGGAGCATCTTTAGTTCAAATACTAAGTGGTTTAGTTTTTCATGGCCCTGATATGATTATGAATATAAACAAAAGACTTATGCAACTTATAAAAGCTGATGGATATTCAAGTATCACTCAAGCTATTGGCTCAGATAGAAAATAATGAAACTACTTATCTCAATAACACTACTTTTAGGAACTTTAATGGCAAACACAGTACTACCAAAATATGAAACAAAAACTCTAAAAAATGGATTACAAATCGTTGTAATTCCACTTGATAATAACACAAATGTAATTAGTACAGATATATTTTACAAAGTTGGAAGCAGAAATGAAGTTATGGGCAAAACTGGGATAGCGCATATGTTAGAGCATATGAATTTCAAGTCCACTAAAAATCTTAATGCCGGAGAGTTTGATAAAGAGGTTAAGAGTATTGGTGGAGTTAACAATGCTTCAACTAGCTTTGACTACACACATTACTACATCAAATCAAGTGCTGATAACCTAAACAAATCATTAGAACTTTACGCAGAACTTATGCAAAACCTAAACCTTAAAGATGAGGAGTTTCAACCTGAGCGTGATGTTGTGGCTGAGGAGCGTAGATGGCGTACTGAAAATAATCCTATAGGTTATTTATACTTTGCGATGTTTAATAACGCTTATGTATATCATCCTTATCACTGGACACCAATTGGTTTTATGAATGATATTCAGACTTGGACTATAGATGATATAAAAGATTTTCATGAGAGGTACTACCAACCAAACAATGCAATTTTAATGATTACTGGTGATGTAAAAGCTGAGGATGTATTTGAAAAAGCTGAAAAAGAGTTTGGAGATATCAAAAACAATATAGAGATTCCAAAAGTACTCGCAATAGAGCCTGAACAAGATGGCGCAAAACGAATTATGATAAAAAGAGATAGCCAAGTAGAGATTGTAGCTATCGCTTTTCATATACCAAATTTTCAACATAAAGACCAACCAGCTTTAAGTGCTATTAGCGAAATATTATACTCTGGAAAAAGTTCAAGACTTTACAAAACACTTATCCAAGAAAAACATATGATAAACCAAATATACGCGTATAATATGCAAAATATTGATCCGGGTCTATTTATATTTTTAGCATCATGTAACCCTGATGTAAAAGCTGAAGATGTAGAGATTGAGTTAATTAAACAGATTGAACTACTAAAAAAAGAGGATGTAACACAAGCAGAATTAGACAAAGTAAAAATCAACACAAAAGCTGATTTTATCTACTCATTAGAGAGTTCAGCATCAATCGCTTCTTTATATGGTGGATATATAGTTCGTGGAGACTTAACTCCACTAGAAACTTATGAAGAAGATATAAACAACTTAACATCTTCAAAAATTAAAGATACAGCAATAAAATATTTCAATTTCAATAAATCTACTACACTTATACTAAAAAAAGATTAGCCCTACCCTCTTTTTTGGAATTGAGTTCTCTGGTTAATTAGCTATTAGATTCTGGATCAAGTCCAGAATGACGGAAATATCATCACCCTAAACTTAATTTAGGGTCTAGTTTCTAATTAATCAGATATCTCAATTTATAAAGTGTAGATGAACGTTTTTGTAATACCAATATCTAAAGAGATTTTATAATAT
This sequence comes from Sulfurimonas sp., assembly GCA_015487435.1. Classification (GTDB taxonomy): domain Bacteria; phylum Campylobacterota; class Campylobacteria; order Campylobacterales; family Sulfurimonadaceae; genus Sulfurimonas. The sequence goes on along the minus strand of WFPU01000248.1, from coordinate 4,325 downwards.
CCACATTTGTATTACCATCAAGTAACTTTACAAGATTAGTGTTTACTCTAATGCCTGAGTTTATCACTACATTTTGAAGTTTTGAGATGATTGTTAGTTTTAACTCACGATTACCTGGATTTTGTCTCACAAGCAAGTAGAGCTCATCTAAAACTTTTGTGTCTTCATCTAATTTTATTGCTAAATGAAGTGGATTTTCACGAATTTTACGAACCTCTTTTTTTACCTTTTTTGTTTCTTTTGCTGCTTCCTTAAGTGTCATTATTTTTGTAACACCAATTCTTGTAAACATCTCTGTATGAGTTATTTTTGCTTTAAAAGCTATTGGTTCGTCAAGATTCATTTCATCTAATTGCTCTAACTTATCTGCAAAAAGCATAATCTCAATATTTCCATGAAAGTCCATGAGATTTACAATCCCAAACTGATTTCCTTTTTTAGATATCTTTTTAGCGATATCTTCAACTTTACCAATAAAAACTACAAAGCTATCATCTTTTACACCCTCAATCTCAGAAGAAAGTGTATAATTTAACTCATCTATCTTTTGTCTATACTCATCAAGTGGATGCCCACTTACATAAAAACCTAGAGTCTCTTTTTCAAACTCTAAAATTGACTTTAGTTCATACTCTTGTGAGTTAGTTAAATTTAGCTCTATTGTAGTTAATTCATCATCATCTCCAAATAAACTTCCAACTATATTTTTTTTAGCTTCACTAGCATTTTTTGCGGTATCCATTATGAGTTCTATTTGATCAAGTAACGCTTTACGAGAGTATCCAAATCTATCAAATCCACCAGCTTTTATAACAGATTCTATCACACGCTTATTAACCTTAGAAGGGTCTATTCTATTTACAAAATCTTGCATAGATCTATAGTTACCATTTTCTTCTTTGTCAGCGAACATTGTTTCAACAGCGGCTGAACCAACTCCCTTAATAGCACCAAGACCAAATAAAATTGTTTCTTGTCCATCTTTATTTATTGCAGAAAACTCTAATTGTGAATCACAAATATCTGGGGGACTTAGATTTATACCCATTCTTTTAACTTCATCAATATAACGAACCACTTTGTCAGTGTTATCTTTATCAGATGTAAGGAGTGCCGCCATAAATTCATTTGGATAATATGTTTTTAACCAAGCAGTTTGAAAAGTTATCATCGCATAAGCTGCTGAATGAGATTTATTAAAACCATACCCGGCAAACTTTTCAATCAAATCAAATAGTTTAGAAGCTTTATCATAATCATAACCTTGTTTTTTAGCACCCTCGCTAAACTCAGCATTATAAACAGCCATATCTTTTTTCTTACCCATAGCACGGCGAATAATGTCTGAATAACCAAGAGAAAATCCACCAATAGTTTGAACAATCTGCATAACTTGCTCTTGATAAACAATGACCCCATAGGTGTTATTTAAAATTGGCTCCATTGTATCAAAAGTATACTCTATAGCTTCACGTCCGTGTTTGCGCTCAACAAAACTATCAAGCATTCCAGATTCCATAGGACCTGGTCTATAAAGAGCAAGAACAGCGATTAAATCCTCAAAACTATCTGGCTTTAGTCGTTTGTTCAAATCTTGCATACCTGATGATTCTATTTGAAACATCCCAACAGTATCACCTTCACGAATAATGTCATAAACTTTTGGATCATTTTCATCTATTTCGTGCCAGATTACATCTTTGTCATATCTTCTTTTTATAAGCTTTATTGCATTATCAACAACATCAAGAGTTTTAAGACCAAGGAAATCAAACTTAATTAAATCAACATCTTCAAGATAGTTAAGCGAATACTGAGTTACAAAGGTATCTTCACCAGATGGTTTATAGATAGGTGTTTTTTTCCATAACTCTTCATTATTAATTACAACTCCAGCTGCATGTATACCAGAGTTACGCTTTAATCCTTCAAGTTTTTTAGCAAATTCCCAAACCCTTGCTGCATTTGGGTCACTCTCAATTAGCTCAACTAGTTTTGGTTCTTTTTGGTAAGCTCCATCAATATACTCACCCCTTTTTTCTTTACCATTAAGTGTAATTCCTAGCTCATCAGGAATAAGCTTTGCCATCTTGTCAGCTTGGGATAGTGGCATATCAAGCACACGCGCAACATCACGGATAACCCCTTTAGCTAGAAGTGAACCAAAAGTGATAATTTGTGCAACTTGATTTCGTCCATATTTTTTTACAACATAATCAATAACTTCGCCACGACGCGCTTGCATAAAATCCATATCGATATCGGGCATACTAACACGTTCAGGATTTAAAAATCTCTCAAAAAGCAAATCATATTTCATAGGATCGATATCTGTAATATCAAGTGAGTAAGCAACTAAACTTCCAGCAGCACTCCCTCGTCCAGGTCCAACAGCTATATCCATCTCTTTAGCAACTTTAACAAAATCCCAAACTATCAACATATAACCAGGAAATTTCATAGAGTTAATAATATCCATCTCAAACTCTAAACGCTCACGATACTCTTCATGACGCTCTGGCGGTACAATTTTTAATCTCTCAACTAAACCAACCTTACATCTATATGTAAAATACTCAGCATCGCTTAAATCTTTATCATCAGAGCTTAACTTTAATCCATCGTTTTTAGCATATTCTAAAGTAAATTTAAAATTAGGAGGGGTTGGAGTATCTACAACAGGGGAATAATCCTCTATCTTATCTACTATCTCTTGTGTATGAGTTATAGCCTCTGGAACATCCGCAAAAAGTCTAGCCATCTGCGCTGGTGATTTTAGATAAAATTCATGAACGGAGTGACGCATGCGATTTGGATCATCATAAAGCTTATTCATCCCAATACACATAAACGCTTCATGATATTGTGCATCACCTGCAAATGTATAGTGAGTATCGTTTGTAGCTACTATTTTTATATCTAACTCACGTGAAATTTTTAATATCTGCTCATCTATAAAAAGCTGATCACCAATCCCATGACGCATAAGTTCAAGATAAAAATCATCGCCAAAAATATCTTTGTATTCACGAGCTACTGTTAAGGCTCCATCATAACCTAAGGCTCCGTTTTTTACATTTTTTTCATTTTGTAAATTTAGATGCCAATTTACTTCACCTTGAAGACAAGCAGATGTACAGATAATACCCTCACTATGTTCACGCAACTCATTTTTGTTTATGCGTGGAAAATAATACATACCCTCTACATAAGCCTTTGAAGAGAGGTACATAAGGTTTTCATAGCCTTTTTTATTTTTAGCAAATAAACATATATGAAATCTTTGTTTAGTTGATTTATCGCCTATCTCTTCACCGTTATGGATATACCCCTCCATCCCAATAATAGGTTTAATATCAGCAGCTTTCATTTGATGGTAAAAATCAATAGCACCAAACATATTTCCATGATCAGTCATAGCAACAGAGGTCATGCCAAGCTTTTTAACTTGTTTTACTAAATTTGTAAGTTTATTAGCACCATCAAGAAGAGAATATTCGGTATGTAGGTGTAGATGGGTAAATGGTTGTGCACTCAAAATTAAGTCCTAAAAATTGTAAATTATTAGTTTGATTATAGTAAAACTCTCTTAATTTGAAGTAATTTTTTTGTTTATTATAAAGTTTTTATCATTCTTTTTAGCAAATGTTATTATAAAATTTTTAAGCTCTGTATATTGTTTTTTATATGAAGAGCTTTTGAAAAAAGAGTGAGAGTTTTTTATAATTCCATCTTTTGATTTTACATCTTTTACACTTGCACTTAAATGTATATCTGAAAGTATTGTTCCATCACTATCTAATACCTTTTTCCATTGAGAGTATGTATGCGTACTTAAAAAAATACTACTGCCTAAATGACAAGTCCTGCACTCCTTAAGATATACTTTTTGACCCTCAAATGCAGGTTTAGCATTTAAAGGTAAAAAAAGAGTAATTATCAAAAAAGTTGATATAAGTATTAATTTTTTCATCTGACTTCCATTATATTAATTATAAATATGATACATAAATATTTCTAGTATAAATCTTAATATTTATGAATTTTTATCACTTTGCATCCTGTGCTTAAAACATCAAAAAGATTAAAATCCCTATTTTAAAAGCTTTTTGAAAGCTTTTTCAAGTTTAGCTACAAGCTTTTTAGTTATACCTTTTACTTCTGTAAGAATACTACTATTTTGATGCAATACTTCTATAACCTCTTCGGTAGTACCAAAATGATCTATTATTTTTTTAACTTTTTTCTTACCAATACCATCAACAGATATTAAAAAATCAGTTAATTCTTCTTTTGTAATTTTAACATTATTAGAATTAGACTGC
>WFPU01000247.1 GCA_015487435.1 Sulfurimonas sp. | reverse complement strand
TCAGATGTGTATAAGAGACAGCATTAGCATGGTAGTATATTTTTATCACAAATAAACTTATTAATATTTTTTTTGATATAATTCCAACAAAAAAAATAAAGGTTTAATTTATGAAATTTCTATTTGTGTTTTTGTTTATAATTTTATTTCCACATATATTATCCGCAAAAGTTGTTGTAGGTGAGTATACAATAGCTCCAGAAGCTAACCTTACTAAAGCAAACTTATCAGATGCAAATCTATCTTTTTCTCAATTTCATGGTGCAAATGTTTCAAATGCAAATCTTTCAAATGCTGATCTTTATGGCTCTTATTTTCAAGATGCTAATTTAACAGATGCAAATCTTCAAAAAGCTGATTTACAATATGTAAATTTTAGTTATGCTGATCTTCGCGGTGCTAATTTAAAAGGTGCAAATATTAAAAATGCAATATTTTATAATGCAAAACTTGGTGGTGCTATATGGCGTAACGGATTAGAATGTAAAAAAAATAGTATAGGTAATTGTCATTACATATATAAAAAGAAAAAAAGAAAAATCAACACTGCTGTTGATTTTAAAGGTAAGCATCTATCAGGCAAATCAATGAATGGAGTTAGTTTTAAAAATGCAGATTTAAGAGGATCAAAATTTATAAAAACATCCCTTAAAAATGTAGATTTCAGTGGCGCTGATTTAAAAGGTGCAATTTTTAAAAGTGCAAAACTTCAAAATGCTAATTTTTCAGGAGCAAACCTTAGTGGGACTGATTTTAGATGGGCAAAATTAAATGGCGCAAATTTTGATGGTGCTAATCTTGATAGGACAAGATTTAGTCATGCTACATGGATTGATGGTACTATTTGTAAAAAAAGAAGTATTGGAAAGTGTAAAAAACCTAAATAGATATACTTTAACTTAATTGAACTCTCTGAATAATTAGCTATTGATTCTCAATGCCCGTAGGAAATACCCTTGGGGCGTAAGCCCAGAATTACGGAACTATCATTATTTCAAGCTCTACTTTGAATCTAACTTATAACTAATCAGAGATCTCAATTTTTAATATTTAGGTAAATTAGGCTATAATCTTAATTAATTATATTATATCAAGGACTTTTTTTGAACTTATTTAACATCTTTTCTAGAATTGCAGATAAAAAACAACCTACTAAAAATGAAGCTTCATCTCATTGGGTAAAATGTAAATCATGTCACTCTTTAATGTACTACAAAGAGGTCGAAAATCAAAATTATGTATGTCCAAAATGTGGTTTTCATTTACGAATTGGCGTAAAAGATCGTATTAAACTTTTAGCTGATGAAGGGACATTTGTAGAATTTGACGCTAATTTAAAACCAGTAGACCCACTTAATTTTTCAGATAAAAAAACATATAAAACTCGTATTGAAGAGGGTTTTAAAAAAACTAATCGTTACTCTTCTGTTGTTAGTGGAGAGATGAAAATTAATGGTGTAGATGCTCAAGTAGTTATGTTTGATTTTTCATTTATGGGTGGATCTCTTGGCTCTGTAGAGGGTGAAAAAATTGTTCGTGCAGTTACTCGTGGGATTGAAAAAAAACAAGGTGTCATTATACTTTCTGCTTCAGGTGGAGCAAGAATGCAAGAGTCAACATTTTCATTGCTACAAATGAGCAAAACTTCAGCAGCATTAGCAAGACTTGCAAAAAATAAACTTCCATATATATCAGTACTTACTGATCCAACTATGGGTGGTGTATCTGCCTCATTTGCAACACTCGGTGATATAATTATTGCTGAGCCTGGTGCATTGATTGGTTTTGCTGGTCAAAGGGTAATTGAGCAAACTATTGGTTCTGCTCTTCCTGAGGGATTTCAAAGAGCAGAATTTTTACTTGAAAAGGGTGCAGTTGATATGGTTGTAAATAGAAATGAGTTAAAAAAGACTCTAAGTGATCTATTAATTATGTTTGACAAAAAATAAATAAGATGCAACTATATGCTTTGTGCGATCAAAATCTATTGGATACTCATGGTATAAGTGTTCAAGAATTTGTTAGTATCGCAAATAAAAATGATGCTAAAATCTTGCAATACAGGAACAAAACAGCAGACATCACTTTTATAAAGCAACAACTAATCACTATTAGACAACTATTTGATGGATTTTTAATAATAAATGATAAATATGAGTTGGTAGAGTATTGTGATGGTGTCCATCTAGGACAAGATGATTTGAAACTTATAGATGAAGATACTGATAAAGCAGTCAAAATATTAAGAAAAATTATTAAAAAAGATAAACTATTGGGAATATCTACTCATAATGAAAATGAAGTTCTTGAAGCTAATCAAATGGACCTGAATTATATAGGTTTAGGTGCATACAGAAGCACCAATACAAAAAGTGACCTTACAAATATAATTGGTGATAAAATAGATTATATTGCTTCAATATCAAAACATCCAGTTGGTGTTATTGGTGGCGTTAAATTAGATGATAAATTTGAGAATATAGCTTATAAAGTTATTGGAAGTGATTTGTTAAAGTGAAGATAGATATTGTAAGTATTGCTAAAAAAGAGCGTTCAACTTATGATCCTCTGTATAAAGAACTAACAAAAATGATAAGTCGCTTTGCAAAAGTAGAAGATATTGAGATTTTCAATAAAGATGTAACAAAAGCACACACTATCTCCCAAGAAGCCTCACAGCAGGCATATACTAAAGTATTTAATCCATATATAAACAAAGGTTATAGCATCACTTTAGATCCAGATGGGGAAATAATTGACTCTTATGAATTTAGTAAGCTATTAAATGATAGAATTGCGATTAAATTTTTCATTGGTGGAGCTTATGGTTTTGAAGACGCTTTTTTAAAAAAAAGTGATAAAGTTATTAGCTTAGGTAAGATAATTATGAGTCATAAAATTGTCAAAGCTGTACTTTTAGAACAAATTTACAGAGGTTTTTCAATTTTAAGTAACCATCCATATCATAAATGAAAATCAAGACAAGGATATAAGTTTGCAAGATAGTGAATTAGAGTACTTTAAAGAGATTTTAAAAAGTCGTCAAGAACAGATAAATAAAAACATAGATGATGTAAACAATGAACTTAGTCAACTCAGTGGACAAGAATTAAACGATGAAGCAGATCATGCTTCAAATAGTAATAGTTCAATGATAGAGAGTGCAATCGTATCTCAACAAAATAGAGAATTACAAGAGATTAATGTTACATTGGGTAAAATAGCAAATGGTGAGTATGGTATTTGTGAAATGTGTGAAGATCCAATAGGCTTTCAACGATTAAAAGTAAAACCACATGCCATATACTGTATAGATTGTAGAGAGATAGTAGAAAAATCAAGTTAAGGGCAAAAATGTACTTAAAAAGATATACAACGGCATCGTTTTTATTTATAGTTATAGTTGGATGGTATGTTTACGCATTTGTAACACAGGGTAGTTACGCAATAAATTTGTTTGGTGTACAGCTACCATCAATATCTATTGCAGTATTAGTGACAGTTCCATTAATAATTTTATATATAGCTAGTCTATTGCATATGGCATTTTATTCTTTATTAAAAGGATTTAATACAAGAAAGTATGAAAAAGATTATGAAAAATTCATAGATTCTCTTGTTGATGCATACTTAGGTAAACAAACTCGTTCTCATGTTTATAAAACTGATAGATATAAATTATTGGGCGCAGTTATTGATAACTCAAACTTAATGGCTGGTGCTGGATTAAAACCTGATACCTCAAATGAAAAAATAAATAAAATTTTAAAATTAATTGAAGATTTAAAAAATGGAAAAGTAGTAGATTTAAAAAAATATTCACTAGACTCTTCAAATCAACTTACTATCATTAACGAAAGAAACAAATATAAAAATGGTGACTTATCAGCTGAAAGTATATTAAATACAAAAGATAAATATTCTAAAAGTTTGATGGAGGAAGTGTATGTTGATTTTGTAAAAAAAGCACCATATTATGCAATTGAAAAATATAAAGAAAATTTAACAAAAGAAGCTTTATTTATTATATTAGCTAGAATAAATGCAGATGAAAACACTTTAGAAATAACAAATGATGAGCTTATCTTATTGTTTTCACAACTAGAGTTAGATGGAGATGATTATATCGCCATATCAAAAGCACTATCTTTAAATATGATTCCAGACCAAAGAATAAAATTATTTGAGAGTTTAAGTGAAAACTCCGAAGAGATTATTGGAGCTTATCTATATACTCTATTTGACTTAGAGATGTTAGCACCAGCTAATGATTTATTAAATAATACATCAGAGGAAGAATATTTAAATTTTAAAGCTTATCGTGCTCTTAAAGAGTGTGGTAAAAATTTCAATATAGATTTATTTGTATAATATTTCATGACATTTGATAAGCCTGTATATATATTAGCGCCACTAGCTGGATTCACAGATTTACCATTTAGAAGTGTTGTTAAAAAATTTGGAGCTGATCTTACTGTTAGTGAGATGTTAAGCTCTAACGCTCTTGTCCATAATTCCAAAAAAACCCTGCATATGTTAAAAAAATCACCACTTGAAGATCCATACTCTGTTCAAATTTCTGGATCAAATGTTGATGTAGTTCGTGGTGCGGTAGAGATATTAAATAAACATGATGGCATCGATATAATAGATCTTAATTGTGGTTGTCCAGTTAAAAAAGTTGTAGGTCATGGTAGTGGTAGTTCTTTGCTTAAAAATATTTCGCTATTGGGTTCACTTATAAAAACTATAAAAGAGACATCTAATAAAAATCAGACAAGTGCCAAAATTAGACTTGGATTTAATGAAAAAAATCATATAGATATAGCTAAAATGGTTGAAGATAGCGGGGCTGATTTTTTAGCTGTCCATGGTAGGACTCGTGCTGGAAAATTTAAAGCACCAGTTGATTATGACGCTATAGCTGAGATAAAAAAAGCTGTATCTATCCCCGTTATAGCAAATGGTGACATAGACTCTTATGAGAAAGCTAAGTGGGTTTTAGAGCATACTGGCAGTGACGGTATTATGATTGGTCGTGGTGCTATTGGTTCCCCTTGGATATTTCATCAACTCAAAACTGGCTCTCCAGAAGTATCATTATCATTAAAACATGAAATAATACTAGAACATTTCGATAAGATGATAGATTTTTATGGATCTCATGGTGTAGCTATGTTTCGAAAACATACGCATACATACTCTAAAGGTTATTGTGGGGCATCGGTTCTTAGAGATGCAGTAAATCATATTAGTGATACAAAAGAGTATCGTGATATTATTGATAATTTTTTTAAAAATGGCGAGATGGCTTAATGCTAAAAATAAGTCAAGATATTAGAAATTTAGATGAAAGTAATATCTCTGATAATTTACTTCATTATGAGTATAATGTAAAACACCTTTTATCTCTAATTGCTAAAGGTATAGATGAAGATGATCCACAATATTTAAGCTCATATCGCTCTTTTGAGGGTGAAGTTTATGAAAATTATCTTTATGAAAAACTTATTAAATATGCTGAAGAAAATGATGAAATAGAAAAATTTTTACTAAAAGGATTTCATCAAAATAAAGTTAAGTCTTTTCCAAATACACTATCTATCAGTGAAAAACAACAAATAGTTTACCGTACAAAAAGTCGTGAAATAAGTGAATTTGATGCTATGTTTATAACACGTGATAATGAGTTGTATTTTGTAGAGATGACACTTGTAAAGAATGTATTGAAACTTAGAAAAAGACTTAGAAAGAAAAAAGCACTTTTAGAGATAATATTTCCTAATTATGAGATAAAAGCACTTATTATATTGAATGATGGAGCTACAGGAGTCAAACAATTCCCATCTTATTGTACAGTTTGGTTCACAAAAGAGTATTCATCATCAAATGTTTTAAACTATATTAAAGATCCAAGTATTAAGCAGATAGCTCCAAAACAAAAATCAAAATCTAAAAAGATGATTGAAGCAAATATCCTTAAACTAGATCATTTTAGGTACTACAATACAATGAGTTGGCTTACAAAAACTTTACGAGCTCATAAAAAACATGTAATAGATATTAATTTTTTAATGACTGAAAGTACACAAAGATATCATGGATTATATAATAAATTTTACATAGGATTTATGTCCATAGAAGAAGCTAGAAAAATATTAATACTTGATGAAAACTACAAAGAGAATCAAAGAGTAATTATTGCAATAGAGAAAAAACATACAGATGAGATAGTATTAACATATTATATTCAACATACTCGTAAGAATCTATATCTTTATTCTTTTAACGATGATAATAAACAAATAAAAGAGAAAAAAGATCCTTTTGGGATTACTGTAACAGAAGTTTATCACTCAAGTAAAATGATGGATGATTCTTATGAGCTTAAGTATAGTCAAATAAAAGTAATTAAAAAATTACTCAAAGAGAGATACCTAAGAGACAACTCTTAAGTATTATAAGTTATAGTTGATGCTTTTTGAGAATATGATTGTGCTTCTTTAGCAGGAGTAATTTGTTCCTCTTTTGACAAAAACTCCTCTAGCACTTTATGTTTATCTTGAAGGATACTTTCAAAATCTTCTTGTGAAGTTGGTTTATCTTCATTGAATTTATCAAGTAATATATTTGTTGTTCCCATTAGCACAAGATAACTTTGATTCATAAAATCAAGCATAACTACACTATTTTTTTCATCTATATCTTTTTGAAACCTAATTGATACACTATTATCATCATTTGATTTTTTAGTAGGAGTTTGTGCATCTGTATTTGTTTGATTAAATAGCCAAGGTTTTTCTTTTGTTGTTGTTTTATTTTTTAAAGTATGGCTAGGTACTACTTTTTTCTTAACAATAAAGAGTATTATTATCCCTATTATTAATAATGAGACAACTATAATATAGCGATCACTTACTGCTTCATCTTTTTTAGTCGGAAGTGAAGATATAAATGCCTTATTTGTTTGTTGTGCTTGTATGTTTTTATTTTTAGTAGCTACAGATTTATTTTGAAATCTAAGTCTTAATCCATACGCATCAGCAGTTTTAGACGCTCTTAAAATAACATCAGATGGGATTGAAGCAACGATTTTAACATAGTTTGACATTGGAGTGATAGATAAGGTATTAAGATACTTAGAAGATATTTGCTTTAATTTTGATGATTCTATAGATGTATCTTGAAGTTTGATTATGATTTTTGATTTTGTGGTGCTTTTTTTAATTGTACCTGTATATGGTGTATCAAAAGTGATCATTACATCAACTCTATCTGTTCTATCGTAGATATTATAACTTAGAATTTTTGAACCAAATAGAGTAATGGGTAGTAAAAAAAGTAAAAATATTTTAATCATAAGCGCTCTTTAGATAGATGGTATAAAACAGCGCTTGAATCAAGAATTTCATTTATACGAATAGCAAGATTTTTTTCATAAACCATAACTTCACCTTTGCCTAGGATGCGACCGTTAACATAAGCTTCAACAGATTCTCCAGCAGGCTTTTCAAGATCTATAATAGAGCCTTTTTGAAGATTTAAAATTTCAGCTACAGTTTGTTCTGTTTCACCTAAGTCAGAGACAAATTCAACTTCCATATCTAAAAGACCGGAATAATCCATCCATGATAATTCATTTTCTTCATTATAAGGTTCTGGCTCTTCACCAAAATGATGTTGTTTTTTCATTTTTAAGTTATATCCCTAATGGCTATTGACAATCTATCGTTTTCAATTTGTAAAGTTTTAATCTCATCATATTCTAAATCAAATTCACCATTTTTTTCAAAATTTGGAGTGGAGATAGTATAAGGATTATCGGAATTTTCAGCTAAAACTTTAGCACTTCCAATAATTAAATTTACAGTTTCTAAAAGCATATCAATAAGTGTTTCTTCATCACTTTTTTCCTCTTCTAAAAATATAAGAGATACTCTTTGAATAAAATTTTCATCCGCAGATAAATAAACTCTATATTTTTCATTTCTAAGTGTATCTATATCAATGTAAGCTATAAGTGTTGTAGTCTTATTTGTATCATCATGAGTACTGTGTGGTAGTCTAATTTGGTGTACACAAAAATTTTCAGCAGCTTGAATTATCGTACTTATCATTTTATCCCTTTTTATAATGAATTTATTATACTTTAATAAAGCACAAAATTATATAAAACAATACTAAGTAAAACTATCCTAAAGCCGGTATCGTGTATAATTCGGGAAAAGTTTTAGGCAAATGATGATTGAACTTGTAGTTTTTGGTGCTGGGATAGGTATATTATCTGGTTTTTTTGGTATTGGTGGTGGAACAATTCTAATACCAGCTTTACTAATGCTTGGGTATTCAATAAAAGAAGCAATTGGAATCTCAATAGTTCAAATGGTATTTAGTTCAATATATGGGAGTTATCTTAATAATAAAAAAGGTAACTTAGATATAAAAATGGTTAGTATCATTGGAATTGGTGGATTTCTTGGTGCTCTTTTTAGTGGTTATGTAGCTGCTTTTTTATCAGATAAAGCTTTAGAGATTATATTTTTATTTTTTGCGAGTTTTGCGTTAATAAGGATGTTTTTTAAAATAAAAAAAACAAAAGAAAAACAAAATTTAAATTTATTTGTTCTTTTTATTCTTGGTTTATTTTTAGGAATGTTAAGCATGACAATTGGTGTAGGTGGTAGTATTATACTGGTACCTATCCTTGTTGGTTTTATGCATATAGATTTAAAAAAAGCAACTTCCGCTGGTTTGTTTTTTGTTGCTTTCTCATCAGTTTCAGGATTAATATCTCATACTATTAGTGGGGATGTGAACTTTGAGAGTGGTATTGTAATTGGGTTAGCATCATTGATTGGTGTATATTTTGGAATAAATTTAAAAGATAAAGTAGATAATGCTTTACAAAAGAAGTTATTAGTTGGTTTTTACTTACTGATAGTTACATATTTAATATATAGGGTTTTTATAAATGGTTAAAAAAGATAAAATAGTTATAACTGGTGCACGAGAAAATAATTTAAAAAATATAAATTTAACTATTCCAAAAAATGAACTTATCGTTTTTACAGGACTTAGTGGTAGTGGTAAATCTACTTTAGCTTTTGATACTCTTTATGCAGAGGGGCAAAGAAGATATATGGAATCTTTATCTTCTTATGCAAGACAATTTCTTGATCGTGTAGGAAAACCCGATGTAGATAAAATAGATGGGCTTACTCCAGCTATCGCAATTGACCAAAAAACAACTTCAAAAAATCCTCGCTCAACTGTTGGAACTATTACAGAGATATATGATTATTTTAGACTTTTATATGCTCGTGTTGGAGTTCAGCATTGTCATAAATGTAAAAAAGTTATCTCACAGATGTCAGCTTCAGATATCATTGGAGAAGTTGCAAAATTGCCAGAGGGTGCAAAACTTGTACTTTTAGCTCCACTTGTTCGTGAGAAAAAAGGTTCATATGCTGATATGCTTGAATCCTTAGTTCATAAAGGTTATGTTCGTGCAATGATAGATGGTGTTATGGTTAGGCTTGATGATGAGATAGAGTTAAGTAAAACTAAAAAACACACTATAAAAGTTGTAATAGATAGAGTTGTAGTAAAAAAAGAAAACAAAGAACGAATAGCTGCAGATGTTGAGAAGGCATTAAAAGAGAGTTATGGCGAATTAGAGATAGATATATTAAACCATGAAGAGTTAGGACTAAAGCAGCATCAGATTCACTATAGTGAGCATAATGCATGTTTTGATTGTAAGATAAGCTTTGATCCACTTGAACCACTTTCTTTCTCATTTAACTCACCTAAAGGAGCTTGTCCTGAATGTGATGGGCTTGGTCTTCGTTATGCTCTTGATCAAGAAAAAATAATAGATCAGGATTTAAGTGTAGAAAAGGGTGCTGTAAAAATAGTTTATGGATTTAATAAAGGTTATTATTTTACTTTTTTAAAAGGATTTTGTAAAGCAAATAATATTGATATAACTGTACCTTATTCAGAGCTAGAGGAGTACCAAAAGAAAGCGATTTTGCATGGTGGCATAGAAGAGGTTTCTTTTCTTTGGAAAAAACATACAGTAAAAAGAATGTGGCCAGGGATAATTAGGATAGCTTATGATATGTTCAAAGATGAAAAAGAGTTGGCTGATTATATGAGTGAGAAAGTTTGTAATGTTTGTGAAGCACATAGATTAAAACTTGAATCTTTAGCTGTAAGAGTAGGGGATATGGGTATCTCAAATCTACTTGATATGCCAATAGCAAAAACTTATGAATGGTTTGAAGATAGAGAAAATTTTAAACATTTTGATAATCAAGATACTTTAATAGCTCAACCAATTTTAAATGAGATTAGAGAAAGATTATTTTTTCTTTTTGATGTAGGTCTTGGATATATAACTTTAGGTCGTGATGCTAGAAGTATTAGCGGTGGCGAGGCTCAAAGAATTCGTATAGCATCTCAAATTGGTAGTGGACTTACTGGTGTTATGTATGTGCTTGATGAGCCTAGTATTGGTCTTCATGAAAGAGACACTAAAAAACTAATTCGAACGCTTAGAAGTCTACAAGAAAAGGGCAATACTGTAATTGTAGTTGAGCATGATAAAGAGACTATTGAAAATGCTGATTTTATTGTTGATATTGGTAGTGGTGCAGGTAAATTTGGTGGAGAGGTTGTTTTTAGTGGAACTCTTGATAAGCTCAAAAAAGCTAAAACCATAACAGCTGATTATCTATATGGACGCAAACAAATAGAGTATTTTTATAGACGCTCACAACATAAATATATAGAGATTAAAAATGTAAACCTAAACAATATAAAAAATCTTAGTGTAAAAATTCCCTTAAATAATTTTGTATGTATAACTGGTGTGAGTGGAAGTGGAAAAAGTTCACTTATGCTTCAAACTTTATTGCCAACAGCAAGAGAGTTGCTAAATCATGCAAGGAAAATAAATAAAGTGGCTGGTGTTGAGATAACAGGATTAGAACATGTTGATAAAGTTATATATCTTGATCAAAGCCCAATTGGTCGAACACCAAGGAGTAATCCAGCTACATACACAGGCGTAATGGATGAGATAAGAAATCTTTTTTCACAAACAAAAGAGTCACAGATTCGTGGATATACAACCTCTAGATTTAGTTTTAATGTCAAGGGTGGCAGATGTGAAAAGTGTCAAGGTGAGGGTGAAAACAAGATAGAGATGCATTTCTTGCCAGATATTTTAGTTAAATGTGATTCTTGTGATGGAAAAAGATACAATGAACAAACTTTAGAAGTATTGTATAAAGGTAAAAGTATAGCTGATGTTTTGGCTATGAGTGTAGATGAAGCTTATAAATTTTTTGCACCAATTCCTAAAATAAATTTAAAAATGAAAACACTTGTAGATGTAGGATTAGATTATATAACTTTAGGTCAAAATGCTGTAACATTATCAGGTGGTGAAGCTCAAAGAATTAAATTAAGTAAAGAATTAAGTAGAAAAGATACTGGTAAAACTTTATATATATTGGATGAACCAACAACAGGACTTCATTTTGCAGATGTTGATAGGCTTACTAATGTACTTCATAAATTTGTTGAACTTGGTAATTCAATGTTAATTATTGAGCATAATCTTGATATGATTAAAAATGCTGATTGGATTATAGATATGGGTCCTGAGGGTGGAGCTGGTGGTGGTCTAATCATTGCAGAGGGTACACCTGAATATTTGTCAAAAACCTATAAAAAAACGGGTAGTTTTACTGGTGAGTATCTAGAAAAAGAGTTGGCAATACATAAAAAATAGTTTAATGTATAATTTTTTTAGTATAATTACAAAAAAAAATTATTATAAGGTAATTCAGAATGTCAACATATATTTTTGGCCATACAAGCCCAGATAGCGATTCTATAATAGGGGCTATATCTTTAGCATATCTTAAAAATGAATTAGGTGAAGATTGTGTGCCAACTCGCCAAGGAGATATCTCTGCTGAGACTCAGTTCATTTTAAATAGATTTGGTGGAAAGTTGCCTGAACTAAAGACTTCTTATGCTGGAGAGTGCGTTTATTTAGTTGATTTTTCAGATCTGTCACAAGCTCCAAAAGATATAGAGCAAGCTACCATTTTAGGAATTGTAGATCACCATAAGTTAGGCGATATAACAACTAAAACTCCACTAGAGTGTTGGATACGCCCAATAGGATGCACAAATACAATTATATTTGAGATGTTTAAATCATACGAAGTAGAGATTCCAAAAGATATCGCTGGGATGATGTTATGTGCAATTTTAAGTGATACTGTAATTTTCAAATCTCCTACATGTACAAAAATTGATACCAATGCTTGCAAGGCGTTAGCAGAGATTGCCGGTATAAAAGACTATAAAGTTCTTGGCATGGAGATGTTTATAGTAAAATCAGCAGTAGAGGGTGCTTCGGCACGTGAATTAAACACAAGAGACTATAAAGAGTTTGATATGAATGGCTCTAAAATCGGTGTAGGTCAGCTTGAAGTTGTAGATTTGAGTGTATTTGATGACAAAAAAGAGATGCTTTTAGAAGATATGCAAAAAATGAAAGATGAAAATTCACTTCATTCCATTGCTATACTTTTAACTGACATAATGAAAGAGGGCTCTCAAATGCTTGTTATTAGTGATGATGACACAAAATTTGAATCTGCTTTTGATGTGAAGCTTGAAGATTCTCAAGTTTGGTTAGATGGAGTTTTAAGTCGTAAAAAACAGATAATTCCATTTTTACAATCTAAGTTTTAATTATTGATAATAAACTCACAAAAGTAGGTCACATTTACTTTTGTGTATTTTTACCTTACTC
>WFPU01000246.1 GCA_015487435.1 Sulfurimonas sp. | reverse complement strand
CGTTATATACACAGAACAACTCACTCCATTTTCATATTAGATACAAATATGGTATAATTTAAGCATGATATTTGAATACGATGAGCACAAAAGCCTTATAAATAAATCAAAACATGGTATTGATTTTGAACAAGCAAAAGAACTATGGAATGACCCTTACTCTTTTGAGCTTCCATCTTCACAAAGCGAAGATGAAGATAGGCTTTTAGTTTTAGGACAAATCAATTCAAAAAATTATACTGCGATAATTACATATAGAGAAACAAATATTAGAATTATTTCAGTAAGAAGATCACGACAAAAGGAGATAAAACTTTATGAAAGCATCAGAGCTAGATAAAATTTTTGATGATAATCAAGATGATATTTTAGATTATTTTGATACATCGAAAATAAAGATGATAAACGAAGAACCAAAACGAGTAAACATTGATTTTCCATCATGGATGGTTCAATCGTTAGATAAAGAAGCTAAACATATTGGAGTAAGCCGTCAAGCTGTGATAAAAATGTGGTTAGCTGAAAAGTTGAAAGACTTAAACTCTCAAGCAGCATGTATATAACAAAACAGAGTAGCCAATAAATTACCTAGCGGCAATGTATTGGTTATCTTCGGTCGTTAATATCAGGCTATTTGACAAAATGAATAAGATTGAATATAATTAGCAATATAAATATTCAAAAAAAGGATTTTGTCATGAAAACAGTTACAATGAGAGTAGATGATTCAGTTTACAATATGATAAAACTTGCAGCAGATGGGCAGAAACGAAATCTTTCCAACTTTATAGAATTTGCGACCATGCAATACTTAACATCATCACAGTTTGTAGAGCAAGATGAAATGAATGAAATTTTAGAAGACAAAGATCTTGTTAAAAACTTATTAAGTGGATTAGAAGACTTCAAAAAAGGCGACTATACAATTGTCTAGCTACCAAATTGCTGAAACTAAAACTTTTGAAAAAGTTAAAAAGAAACTAGATAAAAAACTCTATGCAAAAATTGAAAACTTTGTATATCCTCAACTTAGAGAAAATCCCTTTTATGGTTCTAATATAAAAAAGTTAAAAGATAATTTAGAAGGTTACTATAGATACAGAATAGGCAATTACAGGCTTTTTTATCTCATTGAAGACGATCAACTCATTATCGCTATTGTAGATTTTAAGCATAGACAAAAGTCTTACGACTAATACAAAACTGCTACTTTTCGTAACATATTTATTGACATTTTCAAATAATTAAGCTAAAATTAACTTTAAGTTGAGTCTGTTACTATAAATAGAGTTGACTCAAGGAGTTAAATATGAACTATTATGAAAATATACCACAAAAAGAAAAATTAAAATGTATGTTATGCCAGCACTACTGTCAACTCAAAGAGGGACAAGTGGGTGTTTGCGGTGTCAATAAAAATAAAAATGGAGAGCTCGAGACGCTTGTGTACGGGCATCCGAGTGCTTTGAATCTCGATCCGGTCGAAAAAAAACCTATTTACCACCTTTTACCGGGAACGACTGCCCTTTCACTTGGAACGGTCGGGTGTAACTTCAAGTGCCCTTTCTGTCAAAACTGGCAGATATCTCAAGAACACACGATAGATACGAGTGTCAATATCTCACCAGAAAAAATGGTGGAGTTGGCTCTAGAGAACAAAGCGGCATCCATCGCTTACACCTACAATGAACCGACTATTTTCTACCCTTATGCGAAAGATATCGGTATGATCGCAAAAGAAAAAGGTCTGAAAAACATCTTCGTTACCAACGGGTTTGAATCGCCTGAAGTGGTCAAAGATATGGGCACATGGCTCGATGCAGCCAATGTCGACCTTAAAAGCTGGGATGATGCCTACTACAAAAAAGTGCTTAAAGGCGGTCTTGAAGCTGTTAAAGAGACGCTTAGAGGTATGGTGAGTGTTGGCATTTGGGTTGAAGTCACTACCCTTCTCATCGAAGGAGAGAATGACAGCGATGCAGATCTCAAAGCTATGGCAGCATTCATAGCCGATGAACTCGGTACGCATGTTCCGTGGCATCTAAGTGCCTTTCATCCTGATTATAAGATGCAAGACCATGAGTACACAAAGCTGGACACTCTAGAGCGTGCACAGAAAATCGCCAAAGAGGCAGGTCTGCAGTATGT
>WFPU01000245.1 GCA_015487435.1 Sulfurimonas sp. | reverse complement strand
GAAAATAATCTATCTTTAGCTGTTAGTGCGTTGAATTTTTTAAATATAGAATATAAAGAGAGTGATTTTAAAAACTCGAGGTTGTTTGGAAGATTAAGTAAGATTGGTAAAAATATCTTGGTTGACGTTGGGCATAACCCACTTGCTGCTACTTCAATATTAAATCAATTAAAACCAAATAAATATATATTAGTATATAATTGTTTCAAAGATAAAGATTATAGACAAATATTAAGTATATTAAAACCAATAATAGATAGTGTAGAAATTATAAATATTAATGAACAAAGAGTTGAATCAATTGATGAGCTTAAAAAAGTTTTGAATGATTTAAATATAAAGTATACAAAATTTAAAGAGGTTGAATCAAATAAACAATATTTGGTTTTTGGATCGTTTAGTGTAGTTGAGCAATTTTTGAAAGAGTATAATGAATAATCATTTTACAATTACTATTAATGATGATAATGGTGTAAGACAATTTAATTTGCATCAAGCCGTTAAAAAAATCATATGGTATATACTTGGTTTTATTGCTTTTATAGCTCTTTTTGCAGTATCTACTATTCTTTATTTAAACTATACAGTTGATAAGATAGATGACAAACGTTTAAATATACAAAAAGCATATGAAAAGATACAGCTTAAAAATTCAAAGCTAATAACAAGTATGAAAGATACTCAAATAGCACTTTTTTTAAAGAAAAAAGAGTTAAATGAAGTATCAGATTCATTATCAGAAATAGAGACGCTAATTGGGTTAAATCCAGAAAGTGATACATCCTTGCAAGAAAGAGTTACAAAAACAAAATTAAATTCAGAGCATATGGCGGCATTATTACAGTTGATACCAAGTGGTCCCCCTGTTGAATATAAAGGCATTACTAGTAAATTTGGTTATAGAATTCATCCAAGACTAAAGACAAGAGAGTTCCATCGTGGTTTAGATTTGCGTGCAAAGATGAAAACTCCTGTATATGCTACAGCAGATGGAATAATAGAATATGCTGGATATCATAAAAAAAGTGGTTTTGGAAATCTTATAATAGTGGAACATAATTATGGATTTAAGTCGTATTACGGCCATTTAAACAAAATAGTAGTAAAATACGGCAAGTTTGTTAAAAAAGGCACACTTATAGCTTATACTGGTAACTCGGGACTTAGCAGTGGACCACATCTACATTATGAACTTAGATTTTTACATAAAACTGTAAATCCATTTTATTTTGTAAAATGGAGTGTTAAAAACTATAACGATATATTTGAAAAGGAAAAGAAAATACCATGGCAATCTTTAATAACAGCAACAACTCACATCAAGATACCAAACCCGACACAAACACTACCATCATCACAGCTGGTTCTCTCCTCAAAGGGGAAATGAATCTATCTTGTAATTTATATGTAGATGGCGAATTTGAAGGGATAATTCATTCTCAAAAAGAGGTAAATATTGGTAAAAATGGTCATATAA
Source organism: Sulfurimonas sp. (assembly GCA_015487435.1). GTDB lineage: Bacteria > Campylobacterota > Campylobacteria > Campylobacterales > Sulfurimonadaceae > Sulfurimonas. The sequence continues at coordinate 2,902 of WFPU01000245.1, read as the reverse complement.
ATGGTGATGTTCATACTAAAAGATTAGTGGTACAAGGCTTTGTTGAGGGTTCACTTCATGCAGATCGCGTTGAAATAAAAGCTAATGGTCGAGTTAAAGGTTCAATAGAAGCATCTGAGCTTGTTATTGAAGCTAAAGGTATATTTGAGGGTAGTTCAATTGTAAAGGGAGCATCTCCAGCTCCAAAATCCTTATCTAATTCAAAAGATAATATTTTACAAGATAAAAAGGTGTAAATGTCTCAGAATATTTTATTTCAATATTTAGATAGTGATACAAATCAAGATTTAGAAGTTTTGATTTGTGAAGATTCCATAGAGGCTGAGAGCCTAGAGAGTGTAGCTAAATTTTTTAAAAAAGATGTAATTGTTTTTCCAGATTTTCGTCCAAGTTTTGGTGATGATTTGCGTGTATATAAAGAAGAGGTACACAGTCTTTTTACAAAGCTTAGAACTTATTACAAAGCAAAACAAAAACCACTTGTAATCTCCCCTCTTAAAACATTACTATTTAATCTTCCAAAAGAAAATATGTTTGGCTCAACAACAATAGAGTTTGGTGGAAATATAAAGCTTAAAGAGTTTAAGCAACAGATGCTTTTTTGGGGTTATACTTTTGTTGATATGGTACAAGTTGAGGGTGAAATATCTCATCGTGGGGATATTATAGATATATATGTTCCATCTTCAAAAATGCCAATTAGAATCTCTTTATTTGATGATGAAATTGAGCAGATTAAACATTTTGAGTTAGAATCACAAAGAACCGCATCAAAAGAGCTTGATAGTTATGAGATTACAAGTGCATTTTACTCTTTAGATGAAAATTCATATGATGAGTTGATGAAAAAGATTGAATTAAGTGAGTTTGACTCTTTAGTAAAAGATGTTGCATCTTTAGGATTATGGTATTTGGGAGATAATGCAACTAATTTTTTAGAGAATAAAAATGTAAAACTTGTGCGTGAACTTGATAGTGTCTTGGTTGATGCATATGCTCTAAGTAATCCAACACTTAGTAGAGATAAGTTTGATTTAGAGATACTTCCATCAAATGATGATTATAAAGAATTAGTAGTAGCAGACGTCGGCTCATTACTTAAAGTTCACAAGAATAAAAAGATAACTATTATCGCAGCTAATGAAGCTGTTATGAAACAAGTTGGTTTGTTTGAGCTTAAAAATATAACTGAAGTTTACGCACCATATATTTTAAATATTTTAACGCCAACACAGATGGTTATATCACTAAATAAGCCAGATAAGTTAAGACGAAGACGAAAAAGTGCTATCCTTTTAGATGATTTGAAAAAGGGCGATTATGTAGTCCATGAAGATTATGGTGTTGGAATTTTTGAATCAATAGAGCAAGCAGAGATTTTAGGTGGAATTAAAGACTTTATAGTTATTAAATATATTGGTGATGATAAGGTTTTACTGCCAGTTGAGAACTTAGACTATATTGACCGTTACATCGCTAGTGGTGGTTCAACTCCTGTTCTTGATAGACTTGGAAAAGGTAGTTTTGGTAAGTTAAAAGACAAAGTTAAAAAACGTCTTTTAGAGATAGCTGGGCAGATTGTAAATACAGCTGCTTCAAGAGCCCTTATAAAAGCACCAAGAATAAATCTTGAAAAAAAAGAGTTGCAAGATTTTCAAAAATTAGCTGGATTTGATTATACAACTGACCAAATAACCGCGATAAATGAAATTATGACTCAGATGAGTTCGGCAAATATTATGGATAGACTTTTGAGTGGCGATGTTGGTTTTGGTAAAACAGAAGTTGCAATGAACACAATTTTTGCAGCATATAAATCAGGTTATCAATCAGCTTTCATCGTTCCAACAACTCTTCTTTCAGCTCAACATTTTCGCTCACTTGATGAGAGATTTGAAAAATTAGGTTTAAGATATGCAAAACTAGATAGATTTGTAAGTACTAAAGATAAAAATAATGTTATTAAAGGTCTTGCCTCTGGTGAGATAGATTGTGTAGTTGGAACTCACTCTTTATTTGGATTAGAGTTTAAAAACTTAGGTGTAGTTATAATTGATGAAGAGCATAAATTTGGTGTAAAACAAAAAGAGAAGATAAAAGAGCTTTATCATAATGTTCACTTACTTTCAATGAGTGCTACACCGATTCCTCGTTCATTAAATCAAGCTATGAGTTCTATAAAGACTATGAGTCAGCTTCTGATTCCACCAAGTGAGAGACAAGGCGTTCGGACTTTTGTAAAAGAGTATAATGAAAAACTTATTAAAGAAGTAATCCTAAGAGAGCTTCGCCGTGGTGGACAAATTTTTTATGTGCATAATTCGATTGACCATATGCCTATAAAATTAGGAGAGTTAAAAGCTATACTTCCAGAACTTAGAATAGTTATGCTTCACTCTAAAATATCAACAATTCAAACAGAAAAAGAGTTACTAAAATTTGAAGCTGGCGAGTATGACTTGATGATTGCAACAAGCATCATAGAGAGTGGTATCCATATGCCTCGTGTAAATACTATCATAATTGAAGGTGCTGATAGATTTGGTATAGCAGATTTGCATCAACTCCGCGGTCGTGTAGGGCGTGGGCATCATGAGGGTTTTGCATATTTTATAGTTGAATCAAAAGAGACTTTAACGGATGAAGCAAAAAAAAGATTGTTAGTACTTGAGTCAAACTCATTTTTAGGTAGTGGTTCAGTTTTAGCTTATCATGATTTAGAGATTCGCGGTGGTGGAAACTTAGTTGGCGATGCACAAAGTGGTCATATTAAAAATATTGGTTATTCTTTGTATCTTAGAATGTTAGAAGATGCGATAAAAGAGCTTAGTAATACAAAAGAGAGTAAGAGAGCTAAAGTAGATATAAAACTTACTATTAGTGCTTACCTTTCAGATGAGGT
>WFPU01000244.1 GCA_015487435.1 Sulfurimonas sp. | reverse complement strand
TTTTTCATATAATCTTTATCTAAATCATAAAGTTTTTCATAGCAATTTTGTAAATTTTGTAATTTTTCTTTCACATTCTTAGAAGTTTCATCAGTAATATTTGGAAGTTTAGATAAACCTTGTAGTAAAGATTTTAAATAAAAAGAGGTCCCACCAACTATGATTAAATTTTTGGATTTTTTTTGAGATAAGGATTTAACATCTTTATATAATTTTATAAAAATATCAACACTAAAATTCTCATTTGGATATAACTCATTTATACCAAAATGCTTAACTTCTTTTAGTTCATCTTTTGATGGTTTTGCAGAAACTATATCTATCTCTTTATAGATACTAAGTGAATCAATTGACAAGATATAAGCATCAATTTTTTTAGCAATTTTGATAGCTAAATCACTTTTTCCAGATGCAGTAGGTCCAATGATTGCGAGTTCTTTCAAATAAAATCCTATCATTTATTATATATCTTGCAATTTTAGCGAAAGTTTTATAACTAATAGCTCTATTTAACTAGAAACAAGACCCTAAATCAAGTTTAGGGTGACGCTTACTACGTCATTATGGACTTGCACCCAGGTATATTTCCTACGAGCATCCAGAATCTGATAACTAATAGTTTAAAGAGTTCAAATAAGGGGACAACAGTTTTAAATATTAATAAGCTATAATATATTTATGAATACTAAAACAAATGAACTCAAAAATAGCATTATTTTTCGCTATATTATTGCTTTGTCATTTATTGCAATATTATCTACTACTGCTTTTTATTTGTTACATTTATCTATTAAAGATGCTCACAGTACAGCTTATCTTGTAAATAATTCTGGTAAACAGCGTATGCTTTCTCAACATATTGCATTAGATATTCATCGTATACATGATAATTTTAATGGAGATAAAGTTACAAATATTTACGATTATAAATTAAATAAACAAATTTTAAAACAGCATGCAAAAGAGATGCTCCAAGCTAATCATATTTTATCTACTGGAAGACTACCAAATAATACTAAAGTCACTTTATCTAAAACTATCCATGAGATGTATTTTGGAAAATTAAATATTGCCAACAGAGTTGAGCTTTATGCTAAAGCAGCACTCGAAATATCGGAACAACATAAACATACTGAGATTGATAAAATAAAACAAATTATAGATGAAAATTCAAAAGAATTACTTGTAGATTTAAATAAATTAGTAGTGCAGTATCAAGTAGAGGGTGAAGAAAAATTACAAAATATTCAATTATTAGAAACAATAGCTTGGATATTTACATTGCTTGTTTTATTTTTGGAGATAATATTTATTTTTCAGCCAATGGTTAAAAAAATAGTTTCATTATCAACATCAAATGATGAAGTATTGCAAAATTTAGAAAATATAGTTGAATTGAGAACTTTAAAACTTGCAGAATCTAATGATAAGCTTGAGTATTTGGCATCACATGATCCATTAACAGGATTGAGAAATCGTCTTAATCTGGAGAAGCATATTGAATTAGCTATCAATAATTATAAACTACATCATGCTCCATTTGCCGTTTTAATGTTTGACATAGATTTTTTTAAAGATGTAAACGACACATATGGGCATGACATTGGAGACTATGTTTTAGTAGAGCTCTCAAAGATTTTGCAATTATCTGTAAGAGAAGGGGATAATGTTTATCGTGCTGGTGGTGAAGAATTTGTTTTGTTGCTAAATAGAATTCATTATGAAGACTCTATAGTACTTGCTGAAAAAATAAGAATTAAAATTCAAAAACATATTTTTGAAATAAAAGAAATAAAGTTTTCAAAAACTGTTAGTGTTGGTCTATTTCACTCCTCTATATTAGAAGCTAAAGATGTAAAAATGGTCCTTAAATTAATAGATATTGCTTTATATAAGTCAAAAAATGATGGTAGAAACAGGTTAACAAAAGTTGATGTTAGCATGAATAATTAAGTAAAATATGGCAATTTGAAATATTTTTAAAATAAAAGATATTTTTTTTATATCATTACACAAAAGAGGCACTGCCGTTAAGTTAAGGATAATTGTTTAGATTCTGAATCAAGTTCAAAATGACGAAAACTCACATATTTCGTCATTCCGTGCTTGACACGGAATCTAGTTAACCCTTAACTTAATGGCAGTGATACAAAAGAGGTGTAATATGATTTTGGGAAGATGTCCATATTGTGATGATGGAAATATAGAAGTTAGAGATAAAGAGGTCAATGGAAAAAAGGTAAAACTATATGCTTGCTCAAACGCTCATTGGCAAACAGAAGATGGAGAGATGTTTGAGTTAACATCTGATGCTACATGTGATTTTAAAATTTGGCAAAACTCTCTTGCTCGTTATGGAAAATGGCTTTCATACAAAGAGATAAGGGAGTTACTTGCAAATGAATCGATAGAGGTAGAGTTGCTTAGTAAAAAATATGTTAAAAAAATCTATTACAATAAGTATATAACATTAAGCCAAGAGTACGGAATTAGTGTCTTATGGGATTAGTATAAGTAATTTTTTGATATTATAATAGACTTTGATTTTAAAAGGAAATGTTATGTCAAAACTTATCCCAATACTCTTATCTTTTTGGTTAGTTATAAATGCATCTGCAGAACTCACTACTAATAAAATGTGTAAAACTTGCCATCCTCAAATATATAAAGAGTATGAAACAAGTGCGCATAGTAAATCCACTATATATAAAGATGAAATTCATAAAAAAATATGGGATTTACATCCAAATAAAAAGAAAAATAAATATACATGTGCAGTGTGCCATAGCCCAGGTGATGTAAGACTTTTAAAAGCACTTGAGGATGGCGAAATTGCCATGCCACAAGATGATAAAAAACATCATGAAGCTATCTCATGTATCACTTGTCACTCTATACAAAACATAGAAAGAGACCCTAAAACTCATGATAAAATTGTTTTAGTTGATAATGATAAAAAACGACCAACTATATTTGCAGCAGATGAATTAAACAGAGATAATGATGATGTTTACCAAAGAAAGACTAGTATTTTTGGGATGTTTAAATCAAGATCTAGATCACCTTACCATGATATTAAACACTCAAACGATATCTTTTATACAGGAAAATTATGTCTAGGTTGCCACTCTCACTTTAAAAATGAGCATGAACTAAACATTTGTACTACTGATGATGAGGGTGCGATAGATGAAGAGTCAAATTGTATAACATGTCACATGCCAATGGTAGAAGGAAGTTATTCTACAGTACCAATGTCTAAAAAGCATAGATATCATGGTTTTGCAGGTACAAGAAATAAGCCAGAGATGTTATCTAAATATTTAAAAATGAGCTTCAAACAAACTCAAACTGGATTTGAAGTTACTCTTGAAAATGAAGCAAAGCATAATTTGTTATTGCATCCGATGAGGTTAGGATTATTAAAAGTAACAATTCATAGAGATTCTCAAGAGATTAAAATGAAAACAATCCCATTTTTTAGGATTTTAGGAACTAATGGTAAACCATCTATGCCATGGTTAGCTACAGAGGTTATTAAAGAAAATATGCTCAAAGCTGAAGAGATTAAAACTTATAAATATGATACATTACTTAAAAAAGGGGATAAAGTTGAGGTTGAGTTTGGATTTTATCTAGTAAATCCAGAGATGCTTGAAAAATTAAATCTTAGTGATAATGAAGAGGCTAAAAAATATACAATTTTTAAAACAGAATCTTTTGGGGTGCTAAAATAGGTAAGTTATTGTGTTAAATCAATATAAATTAGCTATTGAAAAAAGTAATATTATCTCTAAAACAGATACTGCAGGAATTATCACTTTTGTAAATGATGAATTTTGTAAAATATCTGGATATACAGAAGATGAACTAATTGGGCAAAATCACAACATTGTTCGTCATCCTGATATCCCAAAATCAAAATTTAAACTTCTTTGGGACACAATAAATTCAAAACAAATATATAAAGGTACAGTTAAAAATATCGCAAAAGATGGGTCTGTATTTTATGTTAATACAACTATTTCCCCTATTTTAGATGAAAATGGAAATATTATCGAATTTATGGCTATAAGATATGATGTTACAAAAGAAGTTATTTACAAAAAAGAGTTAGAGAAAAAAGAGAAAGAACTTCAAGAGTTAAATACCTCTTTAGAAAAAAGAGTAGAGGAAAAAACTGCTGAGCTTCAAGAGTTAAATGAAACACTAGAATCTAGAATTAAAGAAGAGATATCTAAAAATGAAGCTAAACGTAAAGTTATGTTTTGGCAAGCAAGACTCGCAAGCCTTGGAGAGATGTTAGCAAATATAGCTCATCAATGGCGACAACCTCTTACAGAATTAAATTTAACTGTTTTTAGTATAAAAAAAGCTGCAATGAATGGTGATGAAAAAGAGATACAAAAATTTTATGATGATAGTAAAAATATAATAAAAAACATGTCAAACACTATAGATGATTTTACAAATTTTTTTAAACCAGATAAAGAAAAACAATACTTTAATGTAACCCATAGTATAAATGAGTCTCTTGGTATGATTGAACAAATTATCAAAAATGAGATG
>WFPU01000243.1 GCA_015487435.1 Sulfurimonas sp. | reverse complement strand
GAGCCCTTATAATGTTTATAAAATTTAAGACACCAATTCAGTGAGATTTATTTTCAAAAAAATAAAATAACAATAATTATGAAGATAAATTAATAAGTAAATGGCATAAATATTTTTATTTTTAGATTGTAATAGAATTAGTGAGGTTAAAATTGATTGAGACCTCTGATTAATTAGAAACTAGACCTTAAATCAAGTTTAGTGTGACGATAGTTCCGTCATTCTGGAGTTGATCCAGAATCTAATAGCTAATTAATCAGAAAGTTCGATTTTTTTTGGATTGAATATTTATAATGTTTCTTTTTTATGATGATGTATCTTAATATTGTTTTGATATAATTATATTAAATTTATATGTAATTAATGAGAGAAAATATGAACTTTATACAAACTCGCGGATGTGAATCAAATAAACCTACTAGTGTAACATTTTCAGAGGCTATCCTTAGTCCAATTGCTTCTTTTGGTGGTCTTTATGTACCTGAGACTTTACCCTTTTTAGGTGAAGAATTTTTAATAAAACATTTAAATTCTAATTATAAAGAATTAGCTTTTGATATGTTAAGTAGATTTGAGATAGATATAGATGAAAAAATCATTAAAGAAGCTTTAGCTCTATATAATAATTTTGATGATAAAAACAATCCTGTTCCTGTAAAAAAAGTAAAAGAAAATCTTTTTATAAGTGAACTATATCATGGTCCAACTCGTGCATTTAAAGATATGGCACTTCAACCTTTTGGTGTTGTCTTATCTTCAATCGCTCAAGCTAAAAATGAAAACTACTTAATTTTAGCAGCTACAAGTGGCGATACTGGTCCAGCAGCACTAGAGACATTTAAAAATCGTGCTAATGTTAAAGTTGTTTGTCTTTATCCAGATGGAGGAACAAGTGATGTTCAGCGTCTTCAGATGGTTACAGAAAATGCAACAAATTTAAAAGTTATTGGTATTCACGGTGTTTTTGATGATGCTCAAAATGCTCTTAAAATTCTTCTTGCATCTGATGAATTTAAAAACTCTTTAAAAGAGCATAACACTTCACTCTCAGCTGCAAACTCTGTAAACTTTGGTCGTATAATTTTTCAAATAATTTATCATATTCACTCTTATTTAGAGCTAGTTCGTCAAAATGCAATAACTATAGGTGAAAAAGTTTATCTAAATGTTCCAAGTGGAAATTTTGGAAATGCTCTTGGTGGTTACTATGCTAACAAAATGGGATTACCTGTTGAAAAAATTATCATATCTTCAAATGAAAATAATGTTTTAACAAAACTTATTAAAACTGGAAAGTATGATTTAAGAAATTCTTCTGTTGTAAGTACTACCTCTCCAGCTATGGATATTTTAAAATCCTCAAATGTTGAGAGAATTCTTTTTGATATGTTTGGATATAGTCGAACAAAAGAGTTAATGGATGATTTAGAGGTAAATAATGTTTATGAACTTACTTCAGTTGAATTAAAAACTCTTCAAGAGTGTTTTGATGCTGATTTTTGTAGTGGAGATGAGGGTAAAAAATACATCAGAGAAACATTTGTAAATAATGGCTACTTAATGGACCCACACACTGCTACATGTATGAAATCGTATGAAACTTGCTCTAATCCTGCTATTAAAACTATAGCTTATTCAACAGCAGAATGGACAAAATTTTCACCAGTAATTGCAAATGCTTTAACTGGAGAAATTGATGCACAAGATATAGATGCATTAAAATCTATATCAAATGAAACATCACTTGAAATTCCACCAATGATAAAAGAGTTGTTTACTAAAAAAACAGTTCATAATGAAATTATTAATAAAGAAAATATATCTAAAGAGATATTAAAATTTTTAGCTTAGTTCATAATTTGTAGGAGCTCATTTTTCGAAGAAATATGAAGCCCAAAAAATTATAATCAAGAACTAAGCTACTTAATTCATAATTATTTTAAGTAAAATTATGATAAATTCATCTCTGCAAAAAATTATTATTAACAAAGGAAATATTATGGGTAAAAAAGATCCTAATGAAATAGTTTTAGAAGCTAAATCATTTTTAGTATCAGAAACAGATAGTGATGGAATTATAAAGTTCGCTAATGATGATTTTTGTAGATATGCGGAATATTCTTTAGATGAGCTTGTTGGAGAGCCACATAATTTTGTAAGACATAGAGATATGCCTCGCGCTGCGTTTAAAGATTTATGGGATACTGTAAAACAGGGTAAAACATGGGAGGGTTTTGTTAAAAATGCAAGTAAAAGTGGAAAATTTTACTGGGTTTTTGCAACAGTGTACCCTTTTAAATCTTGTGATGGTTCTAGCGGTTATATCTCTTGTAGAAGAAAAGCATCAGAAGATGAAATAGAAAAATACACTAAGTTATATAAAACTATGAAAGCACAGGAGAGATAGATGAATTTTTTAAAATTTATGTCAGTAAAAAATAAATTAATATTAAATATTACATTGCCAATTATTGCATTAGTAGGTATATCATTAATTATCATATTTGATAAAATGGAAGAAAACACAAAATATGCTAAATTTGATACTATTGTAGGTTTGAGTGCCAAAATATCACAACTTGTGCATGAAACACAAAAAGAGCGTGGAGCTACGGCTGGATATATTGGTTCTAATGGTAAAAGATTCTCCCAAAAATTAAATTCTCAAAGAGATTATACAGATGCAAAAATTAAAGAACTAAAAAGTTTTATAAAAGAGAATAAGATTAATGATATTTTAGAAAAAGACATATATGCTTATTTAGAAAAATCTCTTAACCAATTAGATAATATCGCGACAATTCGTTCAGGTGTTTCATCTTTAAGTTTAGGTGCTAAAAAAGCTATTGGTTATTATACTAATATGAATAAATTATTATTAAATTTAATTGCAAAAACATCTCAACAGGCGCCAGATGCTTCACTTGCATATTACACTCTTGCATATTTTAATTTTTTAAATTCAAAAGAAAAAGCAGGAATAGAACGCGCAATTGCTAGTAATACTTTTGGTAATGATAAATTTGCAAAAGGAGCAAAAGCTAAATTAGAGAGTCTTATCTCTGAGCAAAATGCTTTTATGGAAAGCTTTGAGGTGTTAGCGAGTAAAGAAAATATAAATTTTAAAAATAATATTCTTGTTGGTAAAGATGTTGTTGAAGTAGATAGAATGAGAAAAATTTTACAAGATTCAACAACTGATGATAATTTTGGTATAGAAGCTTCTTATTGGTTTGAAACAATGACCAATAAAATTAATCTTTTGAAAAAGATTGATGATAAAATAAGTTCTAATCTTATTGAAATTGCTAATGAAGAGCATCAAGAAAAAACAACAATTTTATATATATATATTGTTATTGTATCAATGGTACTTTTATTATCTATTATTATGTCATATTTAATTTACACTAATATATCTAAATCGATTGATAAAGTAAATATTGGTGCAAAACAATTTTTTAGCTTCTTAAATCGTGAACAAAATACAGTGGAGCATATTGAAACAGGTGGAAGTGACAAAATAGCAGAAATTATAGATATTATTAATGAAAATGTAGTAAAAATAAATAAAGATATACAAGATGATATGTTGTGTGTTGGTGAAGCAATTTTAGTTTTAAATAAAATTGAACAAGGTTATTTTAATTGTAAAGTAACATCTGAAGCTGCAAATCCTCAAATAGCAACTTTGGCAAAGACTATAAATCAAATGATAGAAACTCAATCTGGTATTATGTATGATATTATTGATGGACTTAGTAAGTATACAAACTATGACTATATGAATAAATTAGAACTTGATGCTAGAATCAAGGGTGATACAAGAAAAGTGGTTGAGGGCATTAATATTTTAGGTGATTCTATAACGGAGATGTTAAATGATTCATACCGAAGCTCTAATGAGCTCCAAGAAAAATCTGAAACACTACAAAGTCAAGCAGAAGAGTTAAGTGCATCTACAATGCAACAAGCATCAAGACTAGAAGAGACAACAGCTTCTGTAATGTTAATAACTTCTTCTATAGAAGAAACTTCAGAAAAATCAAAGGAAGTTATAGCTCAATCTAAAGATATTAAAGAAGTTGTTACTATAATTGGTGATATTGCAGAACAAACTAACTTACTTGCATTAAATGCAGCTATTGAAGCAGCAAGAGCTGGTGAGCATGGTCGTGGTTTTGCAGTTGTTGCTGATGAAGTTAGAAAACTAGCTGAGAGAACACAAAAATCACTCTCTGAGATAAATACAAATATAAGTATATTATCTCAATCTATTGTAGATATTGGTTCAAGTATAGAGCAACAAAGTGTTTCTGTATCAGAAATAAATACTGCAATATCTGAAATAGATGAGGGAACACAGGAGAATGCTAAAACAACTAATGAAGTTAGTGAGATTGCTAATCAGGTTAATGATATGTCAACTATAGCATTAGAAAATATTTCTAAAAATAAATTTGAAAAATTTTAATATTTAAATCTTTTTGATTATAACTGTTTTATGGTTGTAATTAGGTTTAAGTAATTGAGACCTCTGATTAATTATAAGTTAGATTCCAAGCTTGACTTGGAATGACGATAGTTACGTCATTCTGGACTTGATCCAGAATCTAATAGCTAATTAATCAGAGAGTTTAATTGCATATCGTATATTGCAACATGAAAATAAATTCAAAAATAAAAAAAGTAGATGGTAATTATATTGTTAATAAATACAGAACTAGAAATTTTAGGGAAAGAATGACCCTATCAGATATACAAAAACATTTAGAAGTAAATTCAAACGAACTTACTCATGAATTTAAAAGGCTCTTCCATGGTCGTGGTGGGCTTTATGATGGTTGGAAGCATCTAACTGTTGATTCTATAGCGAACCTATTAAGTGTAGCTCTTTATTTTGAAGAAGAAAATGAAAAAGAGTTGATAACTATGCTCAAGGAGTTCACTCTTATCCATCATGACACTTTAGTAATTCAAAGAAGATATATCAAAGGAAGCCCAAGTGAAGTAATAATTGGGGAACTTCCTGAAGAACTGTTTGCAATTGAAAACGGAATGAAATTTAAATTAAATCTACTCTCTAACAAAAATTCTGGATATTTTCCAGATATGAAAAATGGTAGAGAGTTTATAAGAGATAATTCAAAAGACAAAAGTGTTTTAAATCTTTTTTCATATACATGTGCATTTAGTATAGCCTCTATTCTTGGAGGGGCTACAAAAGTTAGTAATATAGATATGAGTAAGGGTGCGCTTAGCTTAGGTCGTATAAACCATCATATTAACAACTTAGATACTCGCGAAGTTAGTTTTCATCCATATAATATCTTAAAATCATTCTCACGCATAAAGAAAAAAGGTCCATATGATTTAATCATAATAGATCCGCCAACATTTCAAAAAGGTAGTTTTGTAGCCACTAAGGATTATCGCAGACTAATTATGAAGCTTCCACAAATTGCTTCACAAGAGTGTATACTTTTAGCATGTTTAAATTCACCTGATTTAGATGTTGATTTTATAAAAAATCTCATCAAAGAGTTAGCACCTAGTTTTAAATACTCTCACAGGTTGGAAAATGTAAAAGAGTTTGCTAGTGAAAATGAGAGTAGGAGTTTAAAAAATTTAGTATTTATTCGCCAATTTGCATAATCAAAAATGAAATCATTGTCCCAATAACCAATTGCCAAGCAAAACCTACATCTAAACCAAAAGTATATCCTTGCATACTAAGTACACTAAAAAATCCACCAGCTAGTGCATAAGGTATTAGTTTTGAGTTTCCTCTTTTTGTAAAAATAGCTGAGCTAAATACACCCAAAAGTCCACTATAGGCATATGCCATCACTCCAAGGGCAAAACTGATTAGTGGTATATCACTCATGCTGTGGACTATAAAACTTAAAACTGCCATCATAGATAAAGCTACTGCAAAAATAAGTACCATTAATTTTGCCATATATACAAAGTGTATCTCACTTGTGTTAGAATCTTTTTTTAATCTATATGGCTTGTATATATCTTCAATAGCTACTGAACTCATAGCACCTAAAACTGAGTTTGTACTCGATAATGCAGCGGCTATTGCTCCTATAGTTACAAAACCTTTTAAACCAGCTGGCATCTCATTCAAAATAAAATACATAAAGATAGTTACACTCTCTCCAGCAAATTTTTGAGCAACTTGGTGTTCTTGATAGTATAAGTAAAGCAAAAGTCCTATGGATAAAAACATAAGTGACACGGGTATACTTATCAGTGTTGCTGAATATAAAGAGCGTTTAGCTTCTTTTTGCGTTTTACATGAAAGCACTCTTTGAGTTAGGTCTTGGTCAAGTCCAAATGCTGCTATGTTTAAAAGCAAATAACCAGTTAAAAGTCCATAGATATTAAATTTTCCCTCATTAGTAAAACTAAGGTCAAAATCTATAAATTTTAATTTATCAGCTTCGTTAAGAGAGTTTATCATTGTTGAGAAATCCATATTTAAAGCTGTATATAGATAAAATAAAACTCCAACACCAGCCCCAACATATACAAAAGCTTGTAAAATATCACTGTATATTACTGATTTTACGCCACCAAAATATGTAAATATCAAAGCTCCAAAAATAAGAATCAAAACTGATATGATTATGTTAGGTAGGGATATATCATAAAAAAGTATCATACTCAAAGCAAGGGCTGCTATGTATAGTCTTGCACCACTTGCAAATACCCTTCCAACTAAAAACATAATTCCTACACTTCTTGAAGCATTCTCATCATATCTACTCTTTAAAAATTCATATACGCTTAGTGCTTTAATAGCGTAAAACCTTGGTATCAATACATTTGCTACAATATATATGGCTAAAAGAGAAGTTACTGAAAAACCAATAAGGGTTAAATCAAATTTATATGAAAACTCAGGTGCACCTAAAAATGTTGCAGCTGATTGTGCTGTAGCTAAAAGTGAGATAGCTACTGCAAATGTTGGCATAGAGTTTGAAGCTACAAAAAACTCTCTTGAAGTTGCTATATTTTTATTTGCTAAAAATACAGACGCTGATATTAAGAGTATAAAATAAAAACCAAATATCAACCAATCATAAAGTCCAAACCCTACTTCCATTAAATCTCACCAAGAAGTTTATCTATTCGTTTGTTCGCTTCTTCTATACGATTAATGGATATCTCGCCATTTTTTACAAGAAAATAAGTAAGATTAATGATATCTAACACATCATCATTTGAGAGTTGATTACAGTACATAAGCATATCTACTCCAGAGTTTATACTAAGTTTTATAGCCTCTTGTTTTGTATAGTGTGACTCTATCGCTTTCATTTGTAAGTCATCACTAAGAATTACACCATCATAACCTATACTCTCTCTTAAAATATTCGTATTTGTTTTATATGAAAGGGTTGCTGGATATTTATCATCAAGATTTTTGTTAAAGACATGAGCTGTCATTATCATCTTTATTTTTGAGAGTAGTTTTTTGTATGGCTCTAACTCCATTTCACTCCAACTATCACTAATATCAACAAAACCCTCATGTGTATCTCCAAGTGCAGAACCATGCCCAGGAAAATGTTTCAAGCAACTTATAACTTTATGTTTTTTAAGTTGATTCATAAAAATCTCTGCAAATTTTGCAACTTCATCTGCGTTATCACCATAAGAGCGATCTAGTTTATATATAACTTTATTATCTTTATTT
Source organism: Sulfurimonas sp. (assembly GCA_015487435.1). Lineage (GTDB taxonomy): Bacteria > Campylobacterota > Campylobacteria > Campylobacterales > Sulfurimonadaceae > Sulfurimonas. Next base: position 4,119 of record WFPU01000243.1, on the reverse strand, counting down.
AGTGCTAAATCAACTAGAGGGGCAAAGTTACAGTTTATCCCCAACTCTTGTAACTCTTTTGAGAGTAAAGAGTAACTTTGTTTTGCTTTTTGCTTACCTAAATTAACTAAATTTTTTGCAGATATTGTGGAGTTAAAACCATCTTTAACCTTTAATCTAGCAATTTTACCACCCTCTTGATCTATAGAGATGAGCAGTCTGTTTTTTGAGATTTTTTGTAGTTGCGAAGTTAATTTTTTTAGTTGTGAAGGGTTTTGAATATTTTTGGCTTTATCTCTATCATAATAAAATTTATCAAAAAGGATTATTCCGCCTAAGTTATATTTACTAATATATTTATAAATTTTATCATCTTTTTTAATATCAAGAGAGTTAAATCCAAAAATAAGCATCTTACCTATTTTCTGTTTTAATTCTAACTCTGATATATCTTTAGCTATCATTATAAACTAATAACTTCACCAAAAATTTCTTCTGAATTATAAAGAGAGTTTGCATTTTTCACAACACTCTTAACATCTGGATTAAAAAGTAGATAACTCACTTTTTTATCAATAGTTTTTGCAGGATTTAAAGAGATTAGTTCAATCAGTTTTTTCATACTAATCAAACCAGATTTTACTAACTTTGTATAATAAAGCGGTAGTGCATCACCTAAAGACTCACACCCATAAGCTGCATCAAAAAATGCCACCTCTTTATTTAGTGGAGAAGATGGTTGATGAAGAGTTGTGAGTATATCAATTTGATCATTTTTAAGTGCCTCTTGAAGTTCTAGCATATCATTTTTAGATGCTAATGGTGGATCTAATTTTGCAGTGGTGTTAAAGTTTTTACATGCTTCATCCGAATTTACAAGATGATGAAGTGAAACTTCACAACTAACTTCTACACCCTCTTTTTTTGCTTGAGTTATAAGTGAGATTGAACGAGGTGATGCTATAGCTTTAAAAAGAATTTTTATTTTAAAATGTCTTGCAATCTCTATCATACGAGATACATGAAGTACTTCACTCAAATCAGGAATACCCGCAAGTCCGAATTGTGAGCTTATATCGCCATCAAGCATAACCCCACTTTTAACAAGTGAATTATCCTCAGCCTTACAAAAAAGAGTTTTTTTATACATCTGTGCATATTCTGCAATCTTAATTGCTACATTATTTTTAGCGATAGTACTCATATATGGATTTATTGCACCTTTTTTTAGCATAATTGCAATGTTACTCATACTTCCGTCATTTTTAAGAGTGTTTAACATCAAGTCAACTTTTACACTATCAAGGTTATGAAGATTATTTTGAGCAAATTCTAAAATACTTTCACTATCAATCGGAGGGTTTGAATCTGCATTTAAAACAATACGACCAACCCCACCTTTTTTTGCTTCATCTGCGATAGTTTTAATGTTTTTAGAGTTTAGTACACCATCAAGAAGCTTAACATTCAAATCAACAATAGCAGGGACTAGATAAGCCCCTTTAGCATCAATCACATTGTCAGTTCTATCTTCTATGGTAAAATTATCCTCCCTTTGTCCATCTTTATCACAAATAATTGCATTTTTTATTACCACAATATTCCTTCTTAGAACTAAAATATATTAATGGTATTCTAGTTTAATTTCCCAAAAAGTTTAGTTAAACTTATTTCATGTTTTTTAAGTTAGTAGATTGTTTTCATATTATATAGAAGCTATTATCTCATTAGTAATATCTTTTATACTTTTAGTAGCGTCTATCGTTACAAGATCTAAACCTAATAGTTCTGTAGCTTCTTCTATAGCATTTTGAATATTTAAAAGATACTCAGCTCCGCGAAGTTCTATTCCATCTAACTTTTTTTGTGAGAGTCTGAATTTTAACTCCTCTTTTGTGAGTTTAAGTAAAAAAACTTTTTGAGGGTAGTTACCATTTGTTGCAAAGTTATTTAGTTCCACCAAATCTTTTTTATCAATTTCGCCTTGAGTAAGAGCGTAAGCTACACCACTTACAGCGCTCCTATCAGAGATTATCATTTTGTCTAAATTTGGTTCTATTACCTCTTTTACATGCTCAGCACGATCAGCTAAAAACAGAAGAAATTCAGCTTTTTTACTTTGTGCTTTTGCACTTAGTACTATCTCTCTTATCTCTTTACCTATCTTAGTTGCTCCAGGTTCTTTAGTTATAACAGCGTTTGGAAAATGTTTTGAAAGCGCTTGAATTTGAGTGCTTTTTCCAGCAGTATCTATCCCCTCTATTGCAATGTACATGATGTCATACTTCCTATGATTTTTTGAACCTCTTTTGGAAGGAGATGATTAGTTTTTCCATTAAATTTTAAAAGATTTCTTACAATTGATGAACTAATAAAAGCGTGTTTGAGTTTTGGCATAAGATAAACAGTCTCTATTGTGTCATCTAGCGAGTTATTAAGATACCCAAGCTGTAGTTCATACTCAAAATCACTTACAGCTCTAAGACCACGAATAATAATACTAGCATCGTGTGTCTTAGCAAGTTCAACAGTTAGGTTATCAAAACCAACAACTTTTACATTGCCACCTAAGCTTTTTACAGCTTCTTTTGTCATCTTTATGCGCTCATCTAATGTAAACATAGGTTTTTTGTCATGTGAGATTGCAACAGCTACAATAACTTGATCAAAAAGTCTCAAAGCTCTCTCTATAATGTCATAATGACCATTTGTAACAGGATCAAATGTCCCAGGATAAAGTGCTATCTTATTCATCTATTCCCATCTTTTATATAAATTATTTTCTATATCAAGTAAATCAAACCATTTACCAATAACAAAATTTTCCATCTCATCAATACTCTGTTGCTCAGAGTAGTAAGCCATAACAGGTGGTGCAATAATTACACCTAATGTTGCTAACTTTTGCATATTTTCTAATGCAATTGCAGAAAATGGCATCTCTCTTGGTGCTAAAATTAGTTTTTTTTGCTCTTTTATCATAACTGCTGCACATCTTGTAACTAAATTATCAGATATTCCACATGCGATTTTTGCTAAAGTATTCATGCTGCATGGTGCAATTATCATAGCATCTACACCAAACGAACCAGAAGCTATACTTGCAGAGATATCTTCATTATGATGAGTTGTTAAGTTCATCTCTTTTTCTAGTACAATTTCAGAATTTTTTGTCATTATGAAATGTTTGTCAATGTCCGTAGGCAGTAATTTTAAAGTTTTTAATCCTAAGTTAACACCACTAGCACCGCTACTAGCTATAACTATCTTTCTTTTACTCATCTAATCTCAACCCTTTGATATCCAACAACTTTTGCTTTTAGTCTTTTTTTAGAGTTGCCTTTTTTGATGCTAATTATATCATTTAACTTACCATTTTGAAGCGCTTTGGCTGCAAATGATATATTCATCCCAGAGCTGTACATAAAAACACTTACAATTGAGTCTCTTTTTACTAGGCTTAGTGGTACTATATTTCTAATAGATACAATTTTCCCAGCTTTAATATGGTTTTTTGCCTGATATTTTGATTTTTGTATTTTTTGTAATGGTTTAGCATGAAACTTATCTAGTTTTACTTTAATTAATTTAACATTTAAAACTGAGAGTTCATCCCCTTTTTTAATGTTTGTTTTTGCTTTAACAACTTTTAAATCAGCATCAATAGTGTAGTTAAAATATATTTTTTTGTTTTTTGTGTCTTTAATGCTTACAACACCATCTTTAGATAGATATGATTTAGTTCTTATATGGACACTAAAAGATGATGGCAACTCTTCAAGGTAACTACGAGGAACAACCTTAATACTCTTAATGTTTATGTTTTCATACATCTCTGAGTAATGATTTTTTAAAAAATTATCTATTTTTGTAGTATCAATAGGGCTAATTTTTTTAAAGTGAATATATCTAGAGTTTATTTTAAAGTCTTTAAAGCCATTTTCTTTTAATATCTTAGTTAGTTGCTTATTTTTTATTCTAATAGAGCTTTTTCTATCTGGAATTTGAAATAATTTGATGTTTTTTTTAGTATTTGGAAATAAAACTTTTGAATTTATGTTGTTAGTATCTATAAAATAAGTCTCTTTTATTAAAGTATTTGCAAAGAGGTTAAACGATAAAAATAAAAGTAAGATTATT
>WFPU01000242.1 GCA_015487435.1 Sulfurimonas sp. | reverse complement strand
CTTATAGTTAGCTATCTCTGCAATTAATTCATTTTGTGAACATTGCTTCATTATTATCTCTTTTCCTTTATGATCCACTTTGTAAATTTCTATAGTCCCCTCTATAAGAAGATGTAAATTTATACTTTTTTCACCTTCATAAAAAAGAATATTTGCATCATCAACATTTTTAATAATTGAAATTTTTTGAAGTGTCTTAAGCTCTGTATCAGTCAAAGTAGAAAAAATAGGTATATCTCTTAAAATATTTGGCATTTATTATCTTTATTATTTTATAAGTTGGAATTATAAAGTCATATAGTTAACAATAAAATATTTTAGTATGAGATTAACTATTTAATTGCAATAAATGTAGCAAAATTTGCCCAACGAAAAATTGCTTCACAATGGGAAAATCCAGAATTTAAAGCCATTTTTATATTTTCTTCTTCACTATAAGGAACTAAAACATTTTCTAAAGCTTCCCTTTTTTGAGAGATTTCATACTCACTATAACCTTGTTTTTTTTTAAAATCATAATAGTGTTCAATCAAATCTTTATTTAGTTTTGATTGGTGCGAAATTATTTTTTCACTAAATATAAACACACCATCTTTTTTTAATGATGATGATATTTTTTTAATAAGCTCTTCACGAACAAGTGGTCGAATAAACTGTAAAGTATAGTTACTTACAAATAAACTTGCTTGGATGTAATCATATTCAAGTATATCTGCATTTTGCAACTCTATTTCAGTACCAAAAGCCAAGATTTTTTTTCTAGCTTGTTCAAGCATTGCCTCTGAGTTATCAAGTCCAATAAGTTTAGCATCTCTCTTTAATTCTCTTTTTACATTTATAAGTAAAGATGCAGTTGAGCAACCTAAATCATACATAACTCCACCATCTTCTAAAGCTTTAAGGGCAAAATACTTTGTAATATCTTGACTTTGCTCATAAAAAGGGACACTACGACTTAACATATCGTCAAATACAGCAGCTACCTCTTCATCAAATTCAAATTGTTTTTTTATTGGTTTTGTAAATATTTTATCATTCATCTCGTAATTTTATCTAAATTATCTACTTATATAGTATAATTGAGACATCTGATTAATTAGAAACTAGACCCTAAATCAAGTTTAGGGTGACGATAGTTCCGTCATTCTGGACTTGATCCAAAATCTAATAGCTAATTAATTAAAGAGTTCAATTATTAAAAAAATAAAAAGGGGTTTTATGGACTTTGATGTTTCAACTTGGATGATGATATTTTTCGTAATTTTATTAAGTGTTAGTATATATAAAATTTATGCTTTTTTACCAAATAAATCATTAAAAGATGATGATAAAACAAAAGAATCGCAAGAAGAACTTGAAGCTATTATCTTAAAAATAATAAAAAGTAAAAACAATGATTTAACAAGAGCTGAACTTTGCGAGCTTGTAAAAAATGATAAAGATTTTGATAAGGAGCATTTTTGGAGATTTAACCTAAATAGGCTAAATCATCTCTTAGAAGATCTTAAAGCAAAAGGTTTAGTTTCTATCTAAAAGATCCTCCCTGCTCTACTCTTAAGCATTTTCTTAGGTCATAAAATTTTTATTTGTTTAACATCTATTCCTAGTTAAAAGTTATATGAAACTAAAACTCTAAAATTTTTACCATTATAATCATTGAGAAAATTTGCACTTGTACCATCATCTTTATTATCATCAACTACATAGATTGCACCAACTGTAAAGTTGTCATTTAGGGAATACTCTACACCTATATTCTGTTCTACTATATTAGCTTTTATACCTACAGAGTCAGCATTTCCCTTAAAATCTCCATAAGCATACAGTAAGTAAAAATCATTAATTCCATAAACAAATCCAGCAACCATAGCTTCTGTTTCTCTATCTTGTGTAATGTTATCAAGGATCATATTATCCATATTTGTAAAAAGTGTCCCTCCTCCATATCCGCTAAAACTTTGCTTACCTGACTCTTTTGTCGATTTATTATAAGCTATATTAAACCCAAGGCTATCAAAAACGATTTCGACCATAGCACCGTAAATATTTGCTTCAATACCGCTGTTGTCAAGTTCACTTTCTTTAAGATATTGAACTCCTACATGCACATCTAAATTATTATTAAATACATAACCCCCTATCATCTCAACATAAATAGCGTTGTTTCCGTTTGCACTTGAATTATTTGCTATATCACTCGCTGATGCATTTGAAATATTATAGTACCATGCATTTGCCTCAACACAATCATTAGAATAAGTAATACCAAAAAAATTCACACCTTCATCTCCTGTTTTTATCCAAGATTCATCTAACTCGGCATCATAACCTTGCCACTCTTTTAAGTGCCCTGCTATAAATGAAAAACCATTCACTTCATAAGATATCGTATATGCATCAAATGTATTTGGAACCATTCTTATATCATCGCTATCTGCTAATGGTGTATCAATAAGTTGACGACCCACACGAAAATTTAAGTCTTGAAACTCATAGTTGATATAAGCTTCTGAAAGCTCTGTGTATGAACTTTTTGTACTTGAGAGCCAATTATTTCTTTTTCCCACATCTCTATTACCACTTGCAAAACCCATACTATATGTTGTTATGAATGAAGCAGCTGCATTAAACCCTTTATATTTAGCTAGTTCATATTTAAGCTGCCCACCAAGTGCTGTTGCATATGTATTTACATCATTATCATTGTTATACGCTGAATGCATTGAACGGGTATTTCCACTTACCTCGCCATCTTCAAACATATACTTGAATCCATCAACTACATCAAGCTCTTTGGGTTCTTGTTTTGTTACACCTTGGATAGCTTTTCTTACAGAAGGATTTCTTTCATCTGGTGCGGATGCATATACCGTTGAAGCTATCGTGATAACTGCTACTAAACTCAGTTTTACTATTTTTGTCACTTTTTTCCTT
>WFPU01000241.1 GCA_015487435.1 Sulfurimonas sp. | reverse complement strand
TTACAAGAGTATAAAAAAGAATTTAATCGATTTGGCTCATTACGAGAAGAGACAGTTTTAATTTTTAATAAAATGAAAAAAGAAGCAAAAGAAGCAGAAGATGCACTTAATACTTTAATAATAGATCAAAAAATTGAGAAAAAAGAACTAATTGAATATTTAAAATTTAAAATGCTTAGTCTATTTTTGATTATTGGTGTTGGTGTAGTGTTGTTTATTTTATTTTTATCTAACCTTATTAGTAGAAATTTAAAAAACATTAATGATGCAGCTAAAAATCTTGCATCTGGTGATGGAGATTTGACAAAAAGAATTCATCTTGATGGAAAAAATGAGATAGCTAATGTTGCTAAACATATGAATGAATTTATACAAAAAGTACAAAATGCCATAGCTGAAGCAAAAAATGTAAGTAATGAGGCATCTTCAATATCTAATGAACTCTCAGCTACATCTCTTGAGATAGGAAAACGGGTAGAAGATGAAGCTGAATTGGTAAAATCAATAAATGGTGATACGGACAAAACAACCAAAGAAGCCGAATTTGTTGATAAAACAGTTAATGAAATGCATAAAATTTCAGAAAGTTCTTTTGTAGCCTTAAGTGAAACAACACAAAAAATCAATACACTTATCGACACAGTAAAAGATTCAAGTATCAAAGAGGAAGAGTTGTCACTTAAAATGCAAGAACTAAAAGAAAGTACTAACGATGTTAAAGTTATCTTGGAGATAATAAGTGATATTGCAGAACAAACAAATCTACTAGCGTTAAATGCGGCTATAGAAGCAGCTCGTGCAGGTGAACACGGACGAGGTTTTGCTGTGGTAGCTGATGAAGTGAGAAAACTAGCTGAGAGAACACAAAAAAGTTTAGTAGAGATAAACGCAACTATCAATGTTGTAACTCAAGGAGTTCAAGAATCAAGTGATAATATGCAAGAAAATGCTCAAGAGATAGCAAATGCAGCAAAACAAGCTAGTGATGTTGAAGAGAGTATAGATAGCGTAATGCACTCAATTGAAAAATCTAAACAAATGGCAAAAGATAGTTCAGAAGCAGTAGATAAACTTAAAGACAGAGTTGTAATCATATCTACTAATATGTCCAAACTCAATGATGTCTCAATCTCAAATGCTAGAAGTGTGGAAGAGATAGCTGCTGCCGCTGAACATCAAAATAGTATTATTGGAAAGCTTAATTCTCAACTTAATAGCTTTAAAAGTTGAAGATATATGCAGACACTTGTTCTCATAGGAGCATCTACTGGTGGTCCGGGACATCTTAAAAAGATATTATCTGATTTAAAGCCATCAACAAAAGCTTCTTATATCATTGTGCAACATATGAATGAAAATGTAGTTGGTAGTTTTGTCTCTGAGCTATCTAAATCATGTAATATACCTGTATTATTAGCAAAGGATAAACAAATCATATCCCCTTCTAGTGTATATGTTTGCTCATATACTCTTGAATTTTTTCTACAAAAGGGGCAAATATATCTTCAAAAGAGCAAAAAAGAAGCTATCTACACACCAAGTATTAATATATTATTTAATTCAGCTGTACATTTATTGCCTAAATATGCAGTTGTCCCTATTGTTTTAACTGGTATTGGAGATGATGGTGCAACCGCTATGCATAGTTTATATAAAAAAGGTGCATTATGCATATCTGAGAGCCAAAAGAGTGCAATCGTTTATGGAATGCCAAAACAAGTGTATAAAATAAATTCTGAAGTAAAAGTGATGCATCTTGACGAAATTATAAAGTTTTTGCAAAATGTTTAGTTTTTTGTTTGCAAACAATAAAACTAGCGATATTAAAAAAGATGATGCCACCATAGCAGTAAATATAGAGGCATTAGAAGCTCTTTATAAGTATATAGAAAATCGTTCAGGAATAGCTTTGCAAAAAAGTAAAGCACTTATTCAAAACAATATCATCTCTTTTTGCAAAAATAAAAACATATCTTCATTACAAATGCTACTAAAAAGATTACAAAATAATGATGCATTGTGGAGAGAATTTGTAAACTTGATAACAATAAATGAAACTTATTTTTTTAGAGAAAAAAGTCAAATTACAGAAGCATTAAATAAAAATAGAGTAACAAAAAATAGATTAGATATTCTTTGTGCTCCTTCTTCGACTGGAGAGGAGATTTACTCTGTTGTTATCCTTGCACTAGAGAGTGGAATAACAAACTTTCAGGTAATGGGTATAGACATTAGTACAAAAGTTATTCAAAAAGCACAATATGGTGTTTATAATGAGCGAAGTGTTCATAAAATACCTAAAAACTTACTAAATAAATATTTCAATGAATTAGATGCAAAGTATATACTAAAAGATGAAATTAAAACATATACAGAGTGTATAGAATGTAATCTATTTGAAGATAAAATATATCAATTAGGTAAATTTGATATTATCTTTTCAAGAAATATGTTTATCTATTTCAAGGATGATAAAAAAATAGAAGCTTATAAAAGACTTAAAACTTTAAAAAAAGATACATACTCATCTATTTTCTTAGGACATGCAGATGTATCGAGTAAATTATCTGATTATATAAGGAGTGACATATGAAATATTTTAAAACATGGGTATTTTTCATCTTTATTTTTCTAAGTTGTGCAAATACTCTAGCAAATACAATAATAGCAGACAGACCAGGCTTTAGTACGGGTACCTATACAGTTCAACCAAAAAAACTAAATGTTGAATTAGGATATAACTATACTAAAGATACTCAAACCCTACCTTTAGTGGTTCTTAGAACAGGAATTACACAAAAACTAGAATTCAATGTGATATATGATGGATTTTACATAAAAAATAATGAGCAAAAAGAGTTTACAATGAGTTCAGATCTTATAGTTGGTGCTAAATATAGAGTATATGAGAGTGATTTATATAATATCACTTTTATGTGCTTAACTTCTTTACCAATAGGAAACGATAAGAATTTAACACCTAAAAATATGAGTCCTTTAATAGGTATTCTCTGGGATTATACACTCTCAGAAGAAGTGTCACTTTTTGGTACGATTCAAGGGAGTACATACTATGATAATGAAAGAGTTTACGATATACAACCTGCTATAGGCACCTCAATAGCTCATACTAATAAATTTGGAAGTTACATAGAACTCTACTCCATACTTCCATCTTCACATCAACAAAATAGTGAACTTGTTTTAGATGGTGGATTTACTTATCTGCTCAACAATGACATCCAAATAGATATAAACATAGGGTTTGGTCTTAATAAAACTTCTGATGACTTCATAGGCTTCGGAATTGCGACACGCTTTTAGAAAATATGAAATATTGAATCTGACAAGATAAAAAATGTTTTTTAAAAATATAACAATAAGAAAAAAAATGATTGTTATTGGAATAGTTTTAACAATAAGTATATTTTCAATCCTCATTTTTTCATATAAAATGATGGAAAAATTAGAGGCTCATTCTGAGCAAATTAATAGTATAGGTAATAAAGTTTTTATACTTCAAAAATTTAAACTTGAACAAAAGCAACTATTGTTAGATATGTTGTATTATTTAACTGATGAAAAAAAATTTCATCCAGTACATGATACAAATAATTCTTTATTTGAAAAAAGTTATAATAAATTTATACAATTAAATGGCTATAAATTTGAAAAGCTAATACCAATCCCCATTAAAACATAAAAGCTTTAGCCTGTTCAATAATCCATTTATACCCACACAGTTT
>WFPU01000240.1 GCA_015487435.1 Sulfurimonas sp. | reverse complement strand
CTTTATCAACTAATCTTAGTCTATTTGACTAAAGTTTATTTAGTCTGTTAATAATTAAGTTGTTTTAGATATAATTTTGTATGAAAAATGATTTTATAAATATGCTTGAGCCAACACCAAAACTACATTCTAAAAAATGTAAAATGATTTCAGCTTTAATTTGGTTCTTTCTAAAGTTTAGTATATATATAATTACAGCTATATCTTGGTATATTTATGGATACTTCGTAACTTTTTTTGTTCTAATATTAAGCTTTATAGTCATTGGAATAATACGTTCAAAATTAAGAAACATGGCAATACCAGCCTCACAACAAGAGTATCAATACAATGATAAAGGGATAGCTGATTGGTTTACAGCTAAAGAGATTTGCTTAGAAGAAAAAGAGTAACTATCTAACTACAAACCAAGGGTTTAGTAAATTTTCTTTATTATAAAGTACTGGTTTATTAGTTTCATATTGAAATGTCATTTTACCAGCTTCTCTGACTATAGCATCAGCAGCAGCTGTATCCCATTCCATAGTTGGGGCTAGTCTCGGGTAAATATCTGCTACACCCTCTGCTACCATACAAAGTTTTAATGAACTCCCCTTAGAAGTTTGTTCAATTTTTTTGGTATCTAATTCATCTATAAAGATTTGAGTTTCGTCTGAAAGGTGTGATACAGAAGCAACTACTACCATCTTTTCTTTTTGATTAGTGTTTTTATGTAGTGGTAATTGCTCATTGTTTTTGAATGCCCCATCACCTTTTTTAGCACAATACATATCATCTATTACTGGTGCATACACTACACCTAATACTGGTATTTCTTTATGTATTAATGCTATATTTACTGTAAACTCACCAGTTCGTTTAATAAACTCTTTTGTTCCATCTATTGGGTCTATACACCAAAAATACTCCCAATCTTTTCTATCTTTATAGGCAACTTCTTTATTTTCTTCTGAGAGCATAGGAATTTGTGGATAAAGTTTTTCTAAAGCGTCACAAATTATCTCATTTGCTTTTATATCAGCTTCTGTAAGAGGGGAGTTGTCTTCTTTATATTCTACTTTAAAATCTCTTTTATAAATCTCCATAATTACATTACCAGCATCTAATGCTATCTTTTTTATATCTTCTATATCAATCTTTTCAAGCATCTACATATCCATTAGTTTTATATATGTATTTTACTATAGTATCTATTAAAGAACACTCGGAAAACTTAAGAATATCACTATTAATGGTTTATCTTTCTATCAAGAACTTTTTCAACAGATTTTATTTTATTTTTGAGTCTATCTTTTGAATCCTTACGGATATCAAATTTTAAAGCAGAATAAATTCTATCACAATCAAGTTGCTCATAAGCCATCTCAATAATATCTAAAGCCTCTCGAACAGTCTCGGTCTCAATAATAGTACCCATTGGAGTTAGTTGATAACTAACTCCTGATTTGTCAATTGCATCTACAATTTTGGAAACTTGCGCAGAAACAGAAGAACCATTACGACAATCACTTGATGTTGGAAACATCGAAAACTCTAGTAGTACACCCATATAAAATCCTATTTAATTATTTAATAAACTCTACAACACTCTCAAAGCTTGAGCGTAATTGTGTTGATTGTTCATTTAATCTATATCCAAAAGGTAATATCAAAGCTACTTGATAAGCAATTGTATCTAGCTCTAAAACCTTTTGTACATTATCTTTTTCAAAACCTTCAATCGGACAAGAATCAATCCCAATAAATGCAGCAGCACTCATCATATTCGCAGCTGCTATATAGGTTTGTTTTGCACTCCATTGATATATTTTTTCATCATCACTTAAAGTCTCTCTTAGGTGCGAGGCATAAAGTTCAACAAAGGCATCTAGGTTTTCCTTTGGCATCTCTCGGCGAGATAACTGTGAGCGAACAACCCCACTCTCTACTTTTAAATTATTTATCGCTGCAAGTATAACTACTAAATGAGAACAGGTTGTAATTTGAGGTTGATTCCAACAAAATGGTTTTAATTTAGCTTTTAACTTTTCGTTTGTAATAACTAGAAACTTCCATCCCTCCATACCAAAAGAACTAGGAGATTTTCGTGCCACCTCTAAGATATAGTGCATATCGTCATCGCTAATTTTTTTAGTTTCATCAAAAATTTTACAAGCATGTCTAAAATTCATCATCTCTATAAAAGCATCTTTTTTATTCATTTTCAATCCTTTATTGATAGTTTATTATATATTTACCAATAGATTCTATTTGCAACTCATATTCTTTTGATTTAAAATATTTATTTGTCATTTTTGAAACATTACTTTGTTCATGAAGCAATGATAAGCCTTTTGCTTTTTGAGCAAATAATTTATTCAATCTATCTTTATTAGTT
>WFPU01000239.1 GCA_015487435.1 Sulfurimonas sp. | reverse complement strand
GTTTTATGCTAAATTACAAAAAGTTATATTATACTTTTAAAAAGATTTGATATATAATAAATTAGGATAAAAATATGAATACAATAGATATTGTTATAGTTGAAGACGATGAGATTACTGCATTAAATTTAAGTATGTCGCTTCAAAAATATGGATACAATATAGTAGAAACATGCGATAATATAAAAGATGCAAAAAATAAAATCAATACACTTTCTCCAAACTTAATCATTATAGATATCTCTCTACAAGACACTTATGATGGTATTTTGTTGGCTCAGTATATTAGACAAAAGTATAAAATTCCGTTTATATTTTTAACATCGCATAGTGATGATGGTGTTATAGCTCAAGCAAAAGAAACTGAGCCTTATGGTTATATTGTAAAACCATTTGACCCTAGCTCTCTACATGCTACTATTCAGATGGCTATCTTTAAATACAATATAGAAAATAATAAAAAAAACAATATGAATAGATTAAGAGAGGATCATTCTAATGTTGAAAAATTTGAAAAGCTTTTATATTCTAGAAGATCTACAGATGAACCTGTAGTTACTTTTGGAGAGGATTATCATTTAAATGTTAGTGCATGTGAGACATTTTATAAAAATAAAAAACTAAAACTTACTAAAAAGGAAAATGCTTTTTTACGTTTACTTGTAGCTAAAGTTGGTCAAGTAGTTAGTTTTGAGCAAGCCACTAACTATGTTTGGGATAAACACGGTGCAACTGAAAATAGTGTTAGAACTTTAGTATGGAGACTTAGAAATAAACTTGAAACAGATATAATCAAAAATGCTTCTGGAATCGGTTACTTTATAGAAAAATCTTAAACTATTTTTTAAGTATTTTATTCACTATTTCATAACAATTTTTTGATAAAGATGGGGTTGAACTTATTCTTTGAAGTTCAACATTCATAACACTTTTATTGATATCATTCATCTTCGCGTAAATTTTAAATGCCCCAGATAAACTTGATGCCATCTGTGCATTTATTTTGTCTATCTCTATTATTTTATCTGCAACAAATTTATAACCAGAGCCATCTTTTGCGTGAAAGTATTTGTAATTACGAGCAAAAACTCCTATTAATGAGCGAACTAAATTTGGAACTTTCTCATCATAAACTTCATCATTTTGAAGCTTAATAACTCTATCTAGTGTCCCTTTTCTATGTGATGCTGCTAAAATTGAAAAGTATTTATTCATAATAAGAGTATCATCTTTATATTTGGCATAAAAGTCATTTAAAGAATTTTTTGCATCTTTTTCACTTATATTTTCTAAAATATCTAAAGCTACTATACGGTCTGTCATACTCAAAGAGTTATCATATTGATTTTTTGCCAACTCTGTAATATAATCATCCTCAAGCACAGATAACAACTTTAGTACTCTGTTTTTTATAGCACGCTCTGCCATACTTAAACTATCTATTTTATCATTTTTTGGCTTGTGAAAACTGTTATAAATACTAAAAAGTTTATCTTTATATGTTGAGGCTAAATATTTTGTTAATTTTTCTTTTGCATCATATATAATTTCAAAATCAACAACAGTTTGTTTTTGCATTAAAATAGATTCAGAAGGAAGCTCTAAAAGCAGTGCTTTAAATGATAAATCCATTTTACTATCAAGAATATGACCGTATGAAGCTACAAATTCTTCATTTATATCCTGCCCATCCATCATCATTTGAAGTGTTTGAATTGCAAGAGATTGTGCTGATTCATATCGTACAAAACTATTTGTATCATGTTTCATTAAAAAAGCATAATTGTTATGTTCTGACTCTATAATAATAGGTGCTGAAAAATCACGATTAAGAGATACTACTGGTTTCATTTTCATCTGCCAAGAAAATTCTTCATATTCTTTTGAGATTTTAAGAGTCTCATTTACTAGCTCATTACCATCATTATCAAGTAGTGCAATTTTTAATGGGTAAAGATAAACTCTTTGTCTTTGTCCTGTTAATGTATTTGGAATTACTTGAGTTAATCTAAGCGTATATACACCATCTTTAAAATCCTCTCCAACAAGTAATTTTGGTGTACCATTTTGATGGTACCATCTCTCAAACTGAGTTAAATCAACTCCACTAGCCTCACTCATAGCCCATAAAAAATCATTTATAGTTACCGCTTGTCCATCAAAACTCTCAAAATACAAATCAGTTGCTTTTGTATAGTTTTGTTCACCTATTAAAGTATGTATCATCCGAATAATTTCAGCACCTTTTTCATACACCGTTGCCGTATAAAAATTATTCATAGATATATATGATTTTGGCTGAATTGGATGAGAGGTTGGTGATGCATCTTCTACAAACTGTCTCTCACGAAGTGCTTTTACCTCTTCAATGCGCTGAACCTCTTTTGAATTCAGGTCTGCTGAGAAACATTGGTCACGAAACACTGTAAGTCCTTCTTTAAGAGTGAGCTGAAACCAATCACGACAAGTTATACGATTACCAGTCCAGTTGTGAAAATACTCATGCGCGATAACACTCTGAATTCCCATAAAGTCATTGTCAGTTGCACACTCTTTGTTTGCCAAAACATAGTGAGAGTTAAAAATATTTAGACCCTTATTTTCCATCGCTCCCATGTTAAAACTATCAACCGCAACAATATTATAAATCTCTAAATCATACTCACGACCATATTTTTGCTCATCCCAAATCATAGATTCCTTAAGCGATTTCATAGCGTGTAAACATTTGGATTCATTACCTTTATCACAATAGATGTTTAATTCAACGCTATCGCCACTTGCAGTTGTAAATTCATCATTTATCACTCCCAAATCACCAGCAACAAGAGCAAAAAGATAAGATGGTTTTGGGTGTGGGTCTTCCCATGTTGTTCCATGTCTTGCATCCATAAAATCATGACATTGTTTTTTATTTCCATTACTAAGTAAAATTGGGTATTTATCTTGATCTGCAATTATAGTGGTTGTAAATACACTCATAACGTCAGGGCGATCTAAATATGGAGTTATTCGTCTAAAGCCTTCAGGCTCATTCTGCGTACAAAAGATTGATCCACTTTTATATAATCCCTCTAATTCAGTATTAGTATGTGGATATATCTTGTTTTTAATTTTAAGAGTGAAATTTTTTGGAACATTTAAAATTTTTAATTTATCATCTTTATAATCATATCTTGTATCGTTTAGCTTTAAATCATTTAGATATATCTCAATAAGTTCTAAATTACAACTATCTAAAGTTATATCACTAACATCACTTAATTTTTCTAATTTCATAGTATTTGTAACAATTGTATTCTCTTGAAATAACTCAAAAATCAAATTAACACTTTTACATTCAAAATCAGGCTTTTTATAATCTTTTAAATATATTGCTTTTACTTCACTCAAATCATCTACTTTTTTATACTAATAATATCATAAGTTTAATATTTCAACTAATTGAATTCTCTGACTAATTAGAAATTAGACCCTAAATCAAGTTTAGAATGACGGAGTCAGCGTCACCCTAAACTTGATTTAGGGTCTAAGAGGTAAATGTTAAGAGAATCCATTTGATTAGCTTAATAACAATATATAATGTCTCTAAATCTAAGATGCCAATTCAGTAAGTCTATTTTTAAAAAGGGCAGAAGTATAGATAATAATGAATTTGATTTGCCAAAACTTCTTCTACTACAAAAGAATTAATTGATAATGATTATTAATATTTATATAGCTTTAAGTTTTCTACTATATAATTC
>WFPU01000238.1 GCA_015487435.1 Sulfurimonas sp. | reverse complement strand
GCACTAAGCATACTAAGTCTTTCTTTTTCAACATCTCTTTTTGCTGATTCAATAATACCTTCTGCTTTTTCTTCTGCTATTTTTAATTTTTGTGCTGTATCTTTTTTAGATAATTCATCAGCATTTTTTTGAATATCTGAAGCATTTTTTCTTGCTTCATTAATTATTTCTTTTGCCTCCAATTCAGCTGCTTCAAGTTTTTCCCTAACAACATCTTCAGAATTGTCTAAATTCTCAATTTGATTTCTTCTTTCTTCTATTGTTTTAACTATTGTTTTTCATAGAAAATAATAGAATATAAAGAATACAATTCAAAAATTTATGAACTGAGCTATTATTACAGCTACATTTAAATCATCCATATATTAATTAAATTAAATTTTAAATTATTTAGTAATTTCAACTTCACCAGTATTAGTGACTTCAGTAGTTTCAACTATTATTTCATTATTTTCATCAACAACTTTTGTTTCAACAACTTCTACTACTTTTTCATTATCTTTCACAACAGTAACTTCTTCAGCTATTACTTCAGCAGGAGCTAAAACTTTAAATGCAATAATTAAACCATATATTGCTACTACTTCAATTAAAGCTACAAACAACACCATAAATGCCATTATTTTACCTTTATTTTCTGGAGCTGTATTCATAGAATCCATAGCACCTTTTATAAGCAATCCTTCACCTAATCATGCACCTAAACCTGTAAATCAAATAGCTAATCATGCAGCAATTGCAGCAGCAACTGGTCCAGTAAATGCTAAAATTTGAAATGCAACAATTAAACCATATATTGCAGCAGATTCAATTAATGCTACTCAAAGAATAGAAACTGTTAAGAAGAATGAAATCATTTTAGGATTTTTACCCATAACTTCTAATGCTTTTTCAGACATATATCATCTTCAAATTGCAACTCATACTCACGCTAATCAAATAGCTAATCATGCTCATAATGCATATAATGGCTCAGTAACTCAACCATCTATAATTTTAAATGATATTATTAAACCATATATTGCAGTAACTTCTACAAGTGCTACAAATAACACCATAAATGTCATTAATTTTCCTTTAATAGAAGGATTTCTATTCATTGCTGATAAAGCTCATGCAACTAATTGTCATTCTCATATTCATGCTCATAATCAAGCTAATCAAATAGCAACTCATGATCACATAGCTCCATAATATGAAATACTATCAGCTCATAATAATTGAAAAGCAACTACTAATCAGTATATAACTGCTGATTCAACTAACGCTATACCTAATATAGTTATAGTTAAATAAAAAGTAGTCAGTTCTGGACTTTTAGAAGTAACTTCCATAGCTCTACTTGCTAACATTCATTGACCTATAGCAACTCATACTCATGCAAGTCATACAGCTAATCATGCTCAAACGTGAGTAATTCATTCTCAACCATCTCAAATTATTTTAAATGCAATAATTAAACCATATATTGCAACTACTTCTACAAGTGCTACAAATAAAACCATAAAACTCATTATTTTTCATTTCATTTCAGGTCTTCTATCTATTGCATCTAAAGAACCAGATATTACAAATCATTCTCATATTCATGCTCACATTCAAGCTAATCAAATAGCTAATCATGCTCAAATAGAAGAATATAAAGATAAGTCAGATGCTCCTATTAATTGAAAAGCAACCACTAATCAATATATAACTGCTGATTCAACTAACGCTATACCTAATATAGTTATAGTTAAATAAAAACTTGTTAAAGAAGTATTTCTTCCCATAACCTCCATAGCTTTTTTAGCCAACATTCATTGTCCTATTGCAACTCACACTCATGCAAGTCATACAGCTAAACCAGGTCATACATAATTCAATAAATCCATATATAAAAATTATAAAATTAAAGTGTTTAAAATATATTAATGTACTTTTGCTACTTTTATAAAGATAGCTACAAGTAATGGAAATACCAATGCTTGTATAAATGCAACTAATAGTTCTTGTAAATAAAGTATTACAGGACCTATAATTGGAAATTCAATTCAAGTCAATCAAACTGTAAGAGCAGAAACTCATCCAATTAACATTGCAAGAAGAATTCATCCAGAAGTCATATTTCAAAATAACCTAAATGATAATGAAATAACTTTTGCTGCATGCCCTACTATCTCTAATACTCATAAAAACAATGAGATAGCAATATCAAAAAATTTAACAATTATGAATACAAACCAATCTACAGCAAATGGTAAATTACCTCTTTCATAAGGAATTAAATCTTTTCATTTAATAGGAACATATTCATGAATAGCTTTCCAAAAACCTAATGCTTTAAATTGTTCTAATATAACAATTATAACTCATACTACAGCCATAGCTATATTAAAATTAATATCAGCTGTTGGAATTTTAATAAATTCTTCCATATGATGTCCAAAAATTGGAGTAAGAAATTCAAGAAAAACTCATAATACATTTGATAAAACTATTACGAAAAACATAATAATAATATACATCTTGATCCATTTTTTTTCTTCTTTTCAAAGTATATCCTCAAAAAATTC
>WFPU01000237.1 GCA_015487435.1 Sulfurimonas sp. | reverse complement strand
TAATACAATATTACTTACAATCTACTTAATATTGATAACTCTTATCAAATAGATATTAAATCCATTTTTTGTTATAATTTCAACATTATTAAATTAAGGTAATTAATGAAATTTCTTTTTACTCCATCTTCTCAATTTAACTTAGCAAATATGTTTACTTTTGTAAATATTACCGCTGGTCTTTTAGCTGTTTACTACATAACTCAAAATAATTTTTTCTTTGCTATTGTCCTTGCTTGGATTGGTGGAGCTTTTGACATATTTGATGGTAAAATCGCTAGAAAATATAATTTATCAAATGAATTTGGAATCCAACTAGATAGTTTTGCAGATTTTTTGAGTTTCGTTTTAGTTCCTGTTTTTCTTATTTTTCAAGCTATTTACACTCAAGCAGACCTTGGTATTTTAATTTTGTTAGCTGCACTAATCAGCATATATTATGTAATATCAGGATTAAGAAGGCTTATATATTTTAATATCAATGCTGATGCAGGAAAGATTGAAAACTATTTCTCAGGCATACCTACACCTCTTGGAGCAATCCTTCTTTGGTTAGTTTATCTAGGCGCTACTTATGGATATATCAATGTTTATATAGTTATGCTTTTAATGGTACTTATTGGCATCTCCTTAAATTCAAAAATCAAAGTTAAACATCTATAACATTTTTTATTATATCATTAATAATATCAATTGAATTTATTGTATTAAAGTTATTTATCTCGTTTCGCAGTTGAGACAACTTATTATCTATATCTGCATTTAAAGTTAATGAAAAAATCCACATCTCTTGTATGTTGATATATGAACCATGCTCAAGCAATAATTTTAATTCATTTAAAGATGATATAAAAAGATCTTTATCGTATACTCCAACTTTTTGAATCTCTTGAATTTTTATATATCTATCTATATATTTATTAAAAACATCTATAAGTTCAGCTAATTCGTTTGCAAATTCATCATAATCTTCATCTAAATTATATTCTATCTCTTGTGAGATTTTTTGAAGTTTAAATGCACTTAAATTAGAAGCTGAGCCCTTAATGGTATGAGAGTATAGTTTTATATCTTCTTTTTTATTTTCTTCAATTGCTATCTTTAACTTTTCACTCAAAGTATAAATCTCTTCTAAAAATATCTTTATAGCTTTTTGCATTAAATTTCTAGAACCTCCTAACCTAAGGAAAAGGTCTTTTTCATCCCAAACTAAAAGCTTTTGCTCATCTTTTTTTTCCAATTTTTCTCCTATATTATTTTCATCTATGGAGAACCATTTAATTAAAACAGCTTTAAATTCATCCAAATCTATAGGTTTTGTAATATAATCGTTCATGCCATAATTAAAACATTTTTCTTTATCCCCAGCCATTGCATTTGCAGTCATTGCAATTATAATTAAATTTTTATTTCTCTTACCTACATATCCATCACGAATATTTTTAGTTGCCTCATACCCATCCATTACAGGCATTTGGCAATCCATAAGCACAAGATTGTATCCCTCTTTAGCATTTTTAATCATCTCTATTGCTTCAGCACCATTATTTGCAATTTGTGATGTTAAACCAATCTGCTTTAGCATACCTTGAGCTACAGTTTGATTTGTAAGGTTATCTTCTACTACTAATATTTTTATCTCTTTTATACAACTTTTCCATTTTTGCGTCTTTGCTTGAACTTCTTTATTTTGCTTATATTTTTTTGTTTGTAATAACACATCAAAAGCTCGCATATAATCTTTTATTGTAATAGGTTTTGAAAAATACCCATCAACTGATATAGAGCTATCGGTATTAAAAGTAAGTGGTGTCATCATAGCAAGCTTTATACTTTTATTTTTACTTGATTGTTTTAACATAGATGCTGATTTTTGAATATCCCCATCTAAGAGATCGATATCAATTAATACAATATCAAAATATTTATCTCCTAATACAAAAAGTGCTTCATCAAAAGATTTTGTATATTTAACATCCATCTCCCAGTATTCTAACTGGTTTTTTATAGCATCTATACTTTGTTTTAAACTATCAACAATAAGAACTTGTTTAGCTTTTAAATCTTTCCTTGGTACAACTATTTTAGACTTTGAGCTTAACTTAACACCTATGTTGAATTCAAAAATACTTCCCTCTCCATATTCACTAGTTACTTCTATTTTACCGTCCATTAATTCACATAGTTTTTTTACAATTGATAAACCTAGTCCAGTTCCACCATACTCTCTAGTTGTAGAGGTATCTACTTGTGTAAATGTATCAAAAAGTTTATTTAATTTATTTTTTTTAATCCCAATCCCAGTATCTGTAACTTTCACATTTAATCTTGCATCTTCATTTGATAATTTATTCAGCGATACTTGAATTAAAATATACCCTTTTTTTGTAAACTTAATAGAGTTACCAACTATATTTGTAAGAATTTGCCTTATTCTATCGCCATCGGCTTTAATCTTGTCATATTGTATTCCTGAAAGGTCTAAAATAAGTTCTACCCCTTTATCTTGGGCTTTAAGAGCTATAATTTCGGCAAAATCGCCCAGCTCTGCTCTTATATTGTACTCATAAACATTTAGCTCTAATTTACCAGCTTCGACTTTTGAAAAATCTAAAATATCATTGATTAATGCTAAAAGTGCTGTCGCACTGCTAAGAGCCAAGTATGTATGATGCTTTTGCGTATCATCTAATTTTGTATTATTTAGTAAACTCAGCATTCCAATAACACCATTCATTGGTGTACGAATCTCATGTGACATAGTTGCTAAAAATTCAGATTTACTTTGGGCAGCTTCCTCAGCTAATTTTGTTTTATTTAGTAATTCTCTTTCATTTTTACTTAAAGATTTAATCATTTTATTAAAAGATTCACTTAAAATACCAATCTCTGATTTTGAATCAGCTTGGATATCAATATCCCTATTACCAGATGCATAATCATCTGTTGCTTTTAAAAGAATCTCTATTGGCTTTGTTATTGTAGTAGATGCAAAATAGGCAACTATTGCTATTAAAAATATTATAATAATTAAAAACAAACTAGTATCAATTAAATAATCTTTTTGGGCTAGTGTAAAATTATCTGTTTTGATCTCACTAATTAGTGCCCATTTCACACCTAATAACTCTATATTTTGATGTGTTCCAAAAACTATATCGCCTTTAGTATTAACATATTCAAGAAATGGTTCATCACAACTTAAATGAATTGTTAAGTTTTCTAAATGCTCTTGCATCCATCTCTTATACTGTTTAGAGTTTATAATTATATTTTCATTTAATATCTCATTCTTTGAATCTATTTTTGATCTCAAATAACC
Source organism: Sulfurimonas sp. (assembly GCA_015487435.1). Taxonomy (GTDB): domain Bacteria; phylum Campylobacterota; class Campylobacteria; order Campylobacterales; family Sulfurimonadaceae; genus Sulfurimonas. The sequence continues at coordinate 14,234 of WFPU01000237.1, read as the reverse complement.
ATCTTTACCAACCAAATAATATGATACATCAGTATTACCGACATCTCCATCAAAAATATTAAAAATCTTATCAAAATAAAATTGTATTGCAAATACTCCTATATTTTTACCTGCTTCATCTACTATTGGGGCTGTCATAAAACCTGAAATTAATCCATTTGATGAATCATACTTTTCTAAGTCTGAAAAGTTAAGCTTATGATTTTTAAGAGTATTTTGTACAGCATTTGCGAATTTTGTGTTTTTATATTTTCCATCTATTAATGATCCAGCTAAACTATTCTCTTTTGTAACATTAAAAAGAATGTTTCCATCTAAATCTATTAAAAATAGATCATAGATATAATCATATTGTTGCGAAAGCAACACTAAAGTATCCTCTTTTGTTCTAATTAAATTATAATAATCATAGCTTTTTATAAAATCTTGTGATTCTAATTTTGAACTCTTATGTAAAATAGATAACTCTTTTAAGAAGTCGATATTTGCTTTTAGTTGAGACCAAGCAGATATATCTGCTTTTCTATAAGAAAACCAATTATCTATAAATCTTGCCTTTAAATTTGAAGCTTGTTTTATCTCATTAAAAGTTGCAGCTTTAAGCTTTTGCTCATATTCTATATAGTTTGTATAGGATATATAGATAACTGGTAAAATAGAGATAACCAAAAACCACAAATATATCTTAAATCTTAAAGATTTAAAAATTGGGATATTATTTTTCAATACTTTATCTCTTTTTGAGAGAAACTATCATCAGCAAACTCTTCTATATCTATTTTATTTTTAATAATTCCAGCCTCTACTGCATAATCCATAATTTGTTTAAGACCAAGTTTATCAATATTTAAATTTTTGTAATTAATTATATTTAACTTTGGGTTCAAAGAAGCGATAATAGCTTCTTTGCTGTGTTCTTTTATATGTTTACGAACAATATTTACAATCTCTTCAAGCGCTTTTGGATTATTTTTTCTAGCATTTTCTATATCAGCTCCAGCTTTTTGAATGTAATATACCACTTCGTTTAGTGCCTTTGTTTTATTTTTAATAGCTGAGTTACTAGCTAATGTAATACACTCAACATGCCCACCTTTATGTTTCATAACATCTTTTGAATACCAAGCTACTTTTCCACTCTCTTTAGTCTCAATTAAATCTATCCAAGGTAATGACTGCTCAAATGCAGCAGCAATTGCACGAGCATTTTTTATTTTTATAAAAGGGAGTGATTTATGTGGATCTACTGATATTCCTAGAACCTCTGCATCTTGATGGGGAATAAAAGCAATACTAACACCATTATCTTTTAAGTATTTATACAAAATGACTGCATGTGTTGATTTTAGATGTGGTAAACCTACCTGAATTGATTTAGAACTTTGATTATAAATGCTTTTTATAGCCTCAGCAACTCTTGAGTCTGGCTTTCTATCTTCTCTTTTAGCGTCTAATTTAACAAACTTATTTAACTCTTCATTTATAGCGAGGGCATTTCCATTGCGATGGATTAAACCTATCCACTTGAAATATGGATTTTTACTGTACATATCAAGAGCTAGTGGTGCCATTACAAAAGCCATATCTGCTTTTTTACTTAAAAAATAAGAACTCAAAAGATCCCAGTTTTTCATCTGGATTATTCTAAAATCTGCATACTTCATCTTGTTTGCATATCTTTCATATGCAACTATAGCTGCATAATGGTCTGCTAAAGGGATATATAATGCACTAATTTTATCTTTAGCTTCTAAAGAATTAAATAAAATTAACAAAAAAGAGAGAGACAAAAATATTTTTTTCAAAATTACTTTTCCTTATAAGATTAAATAACTATACACTAATTTTACTAAAAATCATCAGAACTCTTAGTATTTAATATTTTTTTAGGCTTTACTTCTAACTTTTTCATAATATTTTGTAAAACTACTTCTCCCCAATTTTCTTGAGTTTTATTCTCACCTTTTAGAGTTTTTTTAAGATTGTTTGCATCTTGTGAAAGTTGTGTGTTCATCTGGTTTAACCGTGATATCTCATCTTTTAAATCATTATTTTGTTTCAAAAAAATACAGATTAAAACTAAAATAATTGGGCTCTCTGAACAATTAGCTTTTAGATTCTGGATTAAGTCCAGAATGGCGTAACTATCGTCATTCCAAGCTTGACTTGGAATCTAACTTATAATTAATCAGAGGTATCAATTATAAAAAACAATAAATAAATATCCATAAAATCATTACCCTAAAAAGTAAATATTAGACATTTATTATGCCACAACTCTTGTTAAATTTTAGCTATAATTTTATCCATGAAAATACTACTACTTTTTCTTTTAACACTACAACAACTACCTGCTCTGATTTCTATTGCCCCCGTTGAGATCTCTGAATCACCAGGATTGTCTGCAAATATAGAAGCTGGACTTGAGACAAAACGTGGAATTACTCATAAAGATAACTATAAAGCATCTGTTAGAATTACATATGATAATAATGTAAGTTATGTAGCTTGGGCTGAACTATCTGGTGAATATGGTGAAGCTAACGATGTTGAAAATACAAATAAAATATACTCACACTTAAGATATATACATATACTTACACCAGATATGATTAGATGGGAACTATATTATCAAAATCAAGAAGATAAATTTAAATCTATTAAAGCAAGAAGATTAAGTGGTGCTGGATTAAGGTTTAATATGTTTGATATACTTATCGGCTCTCAAGGATATCTTGGAATTGGTGGATTTTATGAGCATATTAAATATATAGATACTCAACTAAATCCAAATGAAGATAACATAAGACTAAATACCTATCTTGCATATTCAATAAAATTTAATAATAAATCAACCTTGGCATATACACTTTACTACCAACCAAATATTGAAAAGTTTAGTGACCATGTTATCTCAAACATGCTTGAGTTAAAACTAAATATATACCAAAAACTCTTTTTAAAATTTGCTATATCTTACGATATTGATTCAGCTATACCAAAGGCAATAGAGTCTGATTATGACTTTACACAAAATACAAGCTTTGTATATAGTTTCTAAATCATTTCTTCTTTACACAATTTAAACTTAAATAATTTTAAAATAATATATATTTAATTGCTTTTACATATAATTTGGGTATAATTCGCAAAATATTTCAGGGGAAGATGCTTTTAATTAAAAGTTTCGCAGCGTCATCCCCTTACTAAAGGATGATGATGCAAGAAAATGCACCTCAAAATGAACAAGATATAAAAGTAGAAGAACCAGAAATTCTTTTTAGTGACCTAGGTCTAAATGCTAAGGTACTTGATAGTGTTAAAAAAGCTGGTTTTAAAATACCTAGCCCCATTCAAGCTCAAGCTATTCCAGTTGTTTTGGCTGGCAAAGATATGGTTGGTCAAGCTCACACTGGTACTGGCAAAACAGCAGCTTTTGGTCTTCCATGTATTAACAACATGAAAGGTAACAATGGTGTTGAAGTTTTAGTTATCACACCAACTCGTGAACTTGCAACTCAAGTTAGTGATGAACTTTTTAAATATAGTCGTGATTTAAATATCCGTACAACTACTGTCTATGGTGGTAGCTCATACAAACGTCAAATCGATCTAATAAACCGTGGAGCTGGAATAATAGTAGCTACACCTGGACGACTTCTAGATATTTTAAAAAGAGATATGCTAAATAGTTTTGCACCAACTATGGTTATTTTAGATGAAGCTGATGAGATGCTTGATATGGGATTTTTAGATGATATTAATGCAATATTTTCTTACCTTCCATCAAAGCGTCAAACACTTCTTTTTTCTGCTACTATGCCAAAACCAATCAAGCTTCTTGCTGAGAGAATTTTGCAAGAGCCTGTCTTTATATCTATCACAAAAGGTGAGACTACAAACAAAGATATCTCTCAACAATATTATGTAATTGATGAATCAGAACGTGATGATGCAATTATCCGTTTAATGGATTCTGAAAAAATAGATAAATCAGTTGTATTTTGTCGTACAAAAAGTGAAGTTGATAGATTGAGTAATGTTTTAAGTAATGCTGGTTATTTAGCTAATGGTCTTCATGGAGATATGGAGCAACGTCAACGTGAAACAGTAATTAAAGGTTTTAAAGAAAATTCTGTAAAAGTCTTAGTAGCTACAGATGTTGCTGCTCGTGGTATACATATAAACAATATCTCTCATGTATTTAACTATCATATCCCATTTGATCCTGAGAGTTACGTTCATCGTATTGGTCGTACTGGGCGTGCTGGAACTAAAGGTATGGCTATCACTCTTGTTACTCCACATGAATTTAAAGAGCTTCAAAAAATCAAGAAAAAAGTTGGTACTTCAATGAATCATGCTTTTATTCCAAGTAAAAATGATTTAAGAGAAAGTTCTCTAAAGTCTTTAGTAAAATCTATCGAAGATCATAAAATTTATGATGAAGCTCACAAGATAATAGATATATTAAGAGAAGATATGGATGAGGAACAAGTTTTTTATAAATTAGTATCTATGTTACTTGATAAACAAAGTGTGAATGGACCATCAAGTATTGGTATCCCTGCTGATAAGATAGAGGGTATACTTGCTCGTGCTGAGAGAAGAGGCGATTCAAGAGGTCGTGGACGTGGTGGACATAGAGGTAATCGTAACCGTTCTAGAGGGAGCCGTAATAGTAGCGGAAGTGGTGGCGGAACAAGCCGTAACCGTTCTAGCGGCGGTGGAAACCGTAATAAATACAAGAGAGACTAATACGTTTGGCTTGAACGAAAGGAACATTTTTTTCAAAAAATGTTCCCTGTAGTTCAAAATAGAGCCAAATGTACTTCCAACTTAGAATTTATAATTCAAACAAATAATAACTCTATCTATAAAGTTATTTCTCTTCTTAAATTTACTTTCAAATTCTTTAAAATCATTAGAGATAAAAGCTTTTGATTTTATCGCGAATAAACCAGCAGAAAATATATATACTTCATCATTTGAAAAAACTTTTGAATATTCTTTATTAAACATATCATACTCAACAGTTTTGGCAAAAACATCCGCATTTGTAAATACCAAAAATACCATAGTCAAAAAGATTAGATTTTTCATAATCTTCCTCCATACAAACGAGTATAAATAGATGATAAGTGTGTATAATCATAAACATTTATACTTGCTAAAAATTTTGATAGATAAAGAAAGAATAGTGTAAATAACTAGGTAGTCTGGCAATCTGCGAGAGATCCATAACTTTCCGAGCTTGCTTCGCAACAAGGTTGGCTTTTTCTAATATTTATCAAGTAGACGATTATAACATATTATTATATAAATGTCAAATGAACTGTACCATTCGTGTAGTTAAGGGTATTATGATATAATTAATAAAAGAGGTAAGCAACATGAATTCTATTATCTACGAAGACAATCAAATATATATCCAACAAGAGCAAAGTGAAATTCCATGGCTGAAAATTTTCACAAAAGAACCATATAAAGAATTAGGCGATTTACCAAAAGAGTTAAGAGAGAAACTCTGGAAAGTTTATGACACAGTTGAATTTCATATGAAGTTTTATTATAAACCTACAAAGATAAATATGGCTTCATTTGCAAATGTATTACCAAGAGTTCATATACATGTAATGGCTAGATTTGAAAATGATAGTTACTTTCCAAACCCTATGTGGGGAGAAAAGCTTCGTGATGCTAATCTAAATTTACCAAGTGAAGAAAAGTTTTTTAAAGAGTTACTTATTGCTTTAAATAAATAATTTTAATTGAACTCTCTGATTTATTATTGACTAGACCCTAAATCAAGTTTAGGGTGACGCTGACTTCGTCATTCCAAGCTTGACTTGGAATCTAATAGCTAATTGTTCAGAGAGTTAATTATTTAAGTGGTGAAAACGGGACTAGCGCTGAACCCCAAGTGAGTCCACCGCCAAAAGCATCAAGAAGCATCAGTTCACCTTTTTTAAGTGTCCCTTTCTCGTATATATCATTTATAGCCATTGGAATAGAAGCGCCAGATGTATTTCCATATTTTTCTACAGTTAAAACAACTTGATCTTCTCTAAGTTTTAGAGCATCCCCAACTGCTTTGATAATTCTGTAGTTTGCTTGATGTGGTACAAAATGATTTATAGATTTGCTATCGATATTATTTTCTTTTAGAATCTCTACTACATCTTTAGTAAGCGTACGAACAGCTACTTTAAAAGTCTCATTACCCTTCATCTCCATAAAACAGCTAGTATCCTCTGGATTTAATGAATCATGTGCTGAACCGCTTCCACCATTTGGAGTCATTAGTAAATCTGCATATGCTCCATCAGCGCCAGTATGAACATCGATGATTGCTTCATCTTTATTATCAGTTGCAGATATTACAGCGGCTCCAGCACCATCCCCAAAAAGGATACATGTACCGCGATCACTATAATCAGTAATTGAAGATAATTTTTCAGCACCAATTATTAAAACATTTTTTTTCATTCCAGATTCTATAAATGCTTTTGCAATTGATAAAATATATACAAAACCTGTACACGCAGCAGAGATATCAAAAGCAGTAATATTATTAAGACCAAGCTTAGTGGAGATAATTGTGGCAGTTGATGGCATACAAAAATAATCAGGGCTAATTGTCGCACAAACTATCATATCAATCTCTTGCTTTTTTAATCCGCTACGCTCTATTGCTAACTCTGCTGCTTTTACACCTAAGTCACTTGTGTATTCATTATCAGCTGCAATACGACGCTCTTTAATACCTGTTCTTTTAGTTATCCACTCATCAGAGGTATCTACCATAGTTGAGAGATCTTCATTTGATAATATCTTTTTAGGAGCGTATGCACCAATAGAACGAAATGCTGCATAAAGCATTAAAGTTTCTCTTTTTTTGCTTTAAGCTCAGCTATTCGATGTATAATATGCTTATTAACACCTGTTTCAGTATAACTAATAGCTTGAAATATTGCATTTTTGATTGCTTTTGGACCAGATTTACCATGGCTTACAATTGCACAGCCTTTTATACCAAGTAATGGAGCTCCACCTACCTCTTCATAATCCATCTGTTTTTTAAGAAGTCTGAAAACTTTTCTCATTAAAAGCGCACCAGTGATTGCAACTGGAGATTTTCTAATGTACTCTTTAATTAATCCTGATATAGTGGCAGCCACACCTTCACTAGCTTTAAGCACAAGGTTTCCAACAAAACCATCACAAGTAATTACATCACATGATGCATTAAAGATGTCACCACCCTCAACATTTCCTACAAAACCTTTATAACCACTTAGTACTTTAAAAGCTTCTTTTGTAACTTCATTGCCTTTTGATTTTTCTTCACCATTTGCTAATAAACCAATGCTTGGAGTATCTATTCCAAACATATCTTCAGCATAGCAACCACCCATGATTGCGAATTGAACTAGATGCTCTGCTTTAGAATCTACATTTGCACCAGCATCAAGTAAGATTGAGCGTTTTTTTGATTTTGTAGGCATAACTGCAGCGAGTGCTGGACGAAGAACACCCTTTAGGCGACCAAGCCTAAGAGTAGCAAGCGTCATTGTAGCTCCACTATGTCCAGCCGAAACCACACCATCAGCTTCGCCACTCTTTACTAATTCAACAGCTTTATAGATACTACTTTCTTTACGCTTTACTGCATCAGTTGCAGCATCACCCATAGAGATAACATCATCTGCTTCAACTATAGAAACCTTATCTCTATAACGTTTTGGTAACAGAGGTAAAATTTCATCTTTTTTCCCTACGAGAATAGGAATGAATCTTTTTTGTTTTAGTGCTTGAATACAACCCTTAACAATTGGCTCAGGACCAAAGTCCCCGCCCATTGCATCAATAGCGATTTTCACCATTGACTATTTATACTCACCAGTAGTAGGATTGATGTGATGTGGAAGCTTATATGTTCCATCTTTGTCTTTAACTGGTTTAGCTAAAGTAATTTTATAGTGAGTTCTTCTTTTTGCTCCACGAGAATGAGAGACTCTTCTTTTAGGTACTGCCATAATTATTTCCTTTATATTATTATAGTGTTGGAGTATATCCTCAAGGGCATCTTGATTCCACCACTTACACTAAGACCGCTATGGTCACTAAAGCCTACCTCAAAAATGAGGTAAAATTAAGATTAATCTTTACAATTTTTGCAAGTATTATAATCACTTTTGATAAGTTCAATCTCTGAGTTTAATATCTCTTGTAAATCTACTATAGAATCAAAGCACTCTACAACATCCAACAATACTTCATTTTTGCCCTTATAGATGCCACTATTAAGATAAAATTCTATCTCTTCGTTTACATCTAATTCAAACTCATCCGCACAGAGATTACAATCTGTGTTAATCTTTCCACTCAGTTTTGCTTTGAGTAAAATTAATTTGTTGGCATCATACTGTAAATAACCTTTAAAAGCCATTTTATCAGATTTTTCGTCAAAATCTACTGGTGTTTGAGTAACCTTAATTAGATTTATTTTCATAAAATTTTAATTAAGAAATTTCTCTCTCTGAAAAGAAAAATGCTATTTCAACAGCTGCATTTTCAACAGAGTCACTACCATGAACCGCATTTGCATCAATATTTTCAGCAAAATCAGCACGAATTGTACCTGCTTCAGCTTCCTTAGGGTTAGTCGCTCCCATTAATTCACGGTTTTTAGCCATTGCATCTTCACCCTCAAGAACAGTTACAACAACTGGTCCAGAAATCATGAAATCTACAAGATCATTAAAAAAAGGTCTCTCGGCATGAACTGCATAAAATGCTTCAGCATCTGCACGACATAATTGAATCTTTTTAGTTGCTGCAATTTTAAGTCCATTGCTCTCAAAACGGTCTAATATTTTACCGATAACACCCTTAGCTACGGCATCTGGTTTAATAATTGATAGTGTTCTTTCCATAAAAACTCCTAATTGATTTTAAAAATAGAATGGAATTATATCGAAAATTTTATTTTTTTTAGATTAAATTGAAAGATTTCCACTCAAAAGAGTGAAAAAGGGTGTAGTATTTTAATGTAAATCCTTTTATTGTTCAGCTTGGCTTTTACAAAACTAGCCAATTAAAAGGTATTACACCATAAGCTATTCTACAACAGGTTCTTTGTTTGAACGTTGCTCTTCTGTGATATCGTCACGGTGAGCTGGACTTTCACCAATAGCATCCCAAGTTATACAACCCTCAGTAGGACATGCTGTTGCACATGCTGGTTCATCGTGGTGATCTACACACTCAACACATTTATCAGCGTAAACATAATAAATTTCTTCATCTTGAGGGTTATCATCCTCATCTACAATTGCCTCAGTTGGACACTCATCTATACATGCGCCACAATTGATACAAGTATCATTAATAATTACTGCCATAATATTTCTCCATTAAAATAATTTCAAAGCAAGTTTATCACAAGAATTTTAAAGATAGCTAAAATATCTTTTGTAAAGTGAAAATATTAATAATTTGTTACACTTTCATTTAATTGGATTCTCTGATTAATTAGCTATTAGATTCTGGAACAAGTCCAGAATGACGAGGTTAACGTCATCCTAAACTTAATTTAGAGACTAGTTTCTAATTAATCAGAGGTCTCAATTAAAACTATATAAATATCATTAACCTTAATAATATCTTTACTTTAAAACTATACCTATAAATATTTGATATCTATTAATTATGTTTAGTTAAAATTCTAAAAACAAATAATTAAGGATATATATTATGTTAGTAACAAATCCAGCTCCAGATTTTACAGCAACAGCAGTTTTAGGTGACGGTTCAATCGTTGAAGACTTCAAATTTTCAGAGAATTTCGGTGAAAAAGGTACTGTACTTTTTTTCTACCCGCTAGACTTCACATTCGTATGTCCATCAGAACTTATCGCTTTTGATCATAGACTTCAAGATTTTAAAGATCGTGGCGTTAATGTTATTGGTTGTTCTGTAGATAGTCAATTTTCTCACTTTGCTTGGAGAGAAACTCCTGTTAATAATGGTGGTATAGGACGTGTTGGTTACCCACTTGTAGCTGATCTTACAAAACAAATTTCTAAAGATTACGATGTACTTTTTGGTGATGCAGTTGCATTACGTGGTTCATTCTTAATCGATGCAAAAGGAGTTGTACGTCACGCAACAATTAATGACCTTCCACTTGGAAGAAACATTGATGAGATGTTAAGAATGGTAGATACAATGCAGTTTACTGATGAGCACGGTGAAGTTTGTCCTGCTGGTTGGCAAAAAGGTGATGAAGGTATGAAAGCTACAACCGAGGGTGTTGCTGAGTATCTTGGTAAGCACAAGGATGATTTATAACAATCTTTGCCTGTTTTTAATTTATACAAATTGGAACCTCTGATTAAATAGAAACTAGTCTCTAAATTAAGTTTAGGATGACGTTAACCTCGTCATTCTGGACTTGATCCAGAATCTAATAGCTAATTAATCAGAAAGTTCAATTAACTGATTAAATCGCTATCACTATTCATTCAATTTCAACAATATGGACTATAATTATGAAAACTACAATAATTTTAATTTTACTAACTATCTCAATATTTGCAACACAAAAAGAATATGTTAGAGATATTCCAAAATATGTAGTTGATGTTCCAAGTACTGCTTTTATAGACTCTAAAAATGCTTATTATATTATAGGAAATAAAAAATATGGCACGATGCAAAAAAGTTGGGGTTTTTTAAACAAAGAAACAGCACAAAAATATGCTGAAAAATATGGTGGCTGTATTGTAGATTATGAAACTTATGTAAAGATGGATGATGAAGCTGTTGAAAAATATGTTAAAGAGCATGGTATTGTAATATCTAAAGATATAAATACTACAAAACCAATCGATACAAAACCAATTAAAAAGAGTAAGCCTACATCAAATAGATATTCTAACCCTATTAAAAAAAGTAATACCCCTGTAGATATATTTTCTAAGGAAAATTTAGAAAAGTATAGGTAAAAAATTAAAATTAGCTAAATTTTATATCTATCGCTCTAGATTAAAACCATATATCTTTTTTTTCTTCTTTGCCCATTTTTCCACTAAGTTTTTCTTTTACATTTTCATCAGCCATTGTGATGTTCCACTCTGGCTCCCAAACAACCTCAACTGCTACAACCTTAATATCATCTAGTTCACGCATAACTGCTTCTTTAACCCATTGAACAATCATTTGATGCAATGGACATGCTTTTGTACTTAAAGTCATGGTGACTAATACTGAATTATCTTCATCGCAAGTTGCATCGTAAATAAGCCCCATCTCAACTAAGTTAAATCCAACTTCTGGATCTTTTACTGTTGAAATTGCTTTAAAAATTTCTTCTTTTGAGTACATTATCTAAACCTTATCATATAAATTAAATCTTTTAAAATAAACACGCTTCCAATAAATAAAAAACTCACACCTGCTTTAAACAGTTCATTATTTTGCATCAATATACCTATAAATCCAAGGATAACACCACATGCTGAAAATATAAACTGCAAATTAGAACTTCTTCTTGGAAGCATATCATTAAGCATTGGAACCTCTTCTTTTCCAACAAGTGGAGAAAACCTTTCAAACCAAACTAAAAAAGGAACTATTTTATACAGGTGACCATTTATTATAAAAGTTACATATCCAAATATTATTAGCCAACCAATTGCTAAAAGTACAGTTTGAGATGGGATAAACAGATATAATACACCTAATATTAAAGATATCCACATAGCTATATATGAGAACACTATACTTCTAAGATAGATATCATTTTCAACTCTTACTCTTGTTTTATAAATAATAAACATCTGATAAAAGTATAAAAAAAGTGCTATTAAAGTCAAAAAATATCCAGTATTTTCTAAATATAAACTATCGAATATACTTGATAATGAGATACTTACAACACCAAAACTAATTAGCCAAAGGGCATAAGTGATTGGTTTCCAAGAGAAACTGTGTGATAACCAAAACATAGGAATCAAGACCATACTCATACCCATTATTGTTATACCAACATAACCAATAAATACTAAATATATATGTGCATTTAAAAATGTTGATATATCAACACTAACAACACCTGCATAACCCAAAGCCATAATAAGCCCAAAAATTAGACCAAAAAATAAAAATCCATTTGCCAATGCTACACTTGTCATGACAAGATTGAATTTTTTTACTCTTTTTATGGTCATAAAAGTTTCAAATATAAAAATCGCCAAAGAGATAAGCACAACAACGCCACCATATGGTAAAAGCTGTGGAGAAAAGCCAAATCCTGCCACCATCATAATTGTTCCAATAAAGAGTAATGGATATATTATATAATATAACTCAACTGCAAAATGTCCAACTTCAAGAACTACTGGAACCAGCTGTGCCATCGCTCCAAAAATTATCATCATAACAAATCCAAGCAATAGAAAATGTATCCATGAAAGTACAGAGCTGTCTAAATGAGAAATGAGCGTTATATCAAAATTAAAAAGAAAAAATACACTAAAAACATAAACTATAACGCCAATTACAAAATATGGCGCTATAAGCTTAAATGGAGGTGCGAACTCCTGAGATATTGCCACTATATATTATCCACTACACTTATTATCGTTGTAGTTTGTATTGCCAACTGCATCAGATTTTTTAGTAAAAACAACTTTTACATTACCATCTGCTAAATCTTCAACTTCATAATTAAAATCAGCTTCAATTTTTGGAAAAAGTCCACCTGGCTTTTTATGATTTATCATCACTAATTTAGAATCTTCATCTAAAAGTTGTAACCCTGACATCGCATTTACCATGGGAGCTGGTGGTCCACATTTACTTGTATCAAAGTAGTATGTACTTAGCCCGTCTTCTATAGTTTTAAAGAAATCAACTGTCGCCCCCATAGCTGTAATCTTTTGTGCATCTTGTGGTATTAAACTCATTTTATTCCTTAATTTTATAATTGAAACCTCTGATTAATTATAAGTTAGATTCTAAGTCAAGCTTGGAATGACGATTGTTCTATCATTTTTAACTATACTTTCGTCACTCTGGACTCAAACATCGTCATTTTCAACTCAGACACCGTCATTCTGGACTTGATCTAGAATCTAATAACCATAATTATTTCCGTATAAAGCTCAATATTGCGTATATTATACTCTATTATACTTTTTATTTCATTGACATACATCAATTTTATATAATTGAACTCTCTGTTTAAATAGCTATTAGATTCTGGATCAAGTCCAAAATGACATAACTATAATCACCATAAACTTGATTTAGGGTCTAGTTTCTAATTAATCAGATGTCTCAATTATTTATTTAGTACACTACTACTTTCAAAATTTCAAAAACTTAAAAAATCTCTCCTTTGAATTTTATCTCTTAGTCTTGAAATTTATCTCGAATAAGCAAAAATTTATCTAAGTTTTTTAAAAATATATCAACAAGTTCTGGGTCAAAGTGTCTTCCCTTTTCTTTTTCAAATAACTTAAGTATTTTTTCTAAACTCCAAGCCTTTTTATAACATCTATCACTTCCTAGTGCATCAAAAACATCTGCTAAAGCTGTTATGCGACCAAAAATATGTATATCTTCACCCTTTAACCCATTTGGATAACCGCTCCCATCCCATTTTTCATGATGTCTGTAAGAAACAAGTGCAGCAGCTTTAAGTATAGGTCTGTTAGAATCTTTAAGTATTTCATACCCTATTTCACTATGGCTTCGCATAATTATCCATTCTTCTTTAGTAAGTTTTCCTTGCTTTTTTAAGATACTGTCTGGAATAGCTACTTTACCAATATCATGCATAGGTGAAGCTATAAAAAGTAGTTTGGCATTTTTTTCACTAAGTCCGCATAATAGTGCTAAAAGTCTAGAATACTCAGCAACTCTTTTTACATGATTTCCAGTTTCTTGCGAACGGCTTTCACCAACTTCACCCATCTTATAAATAATCTCTTTTTGGGTATCTTCAATCTCTTTATGAAGTTTTCCTTCATTATAGATTAGTTTAGTAAGCAAATAAATTATAATTAAAGCAAGTAGCATAGATATTATTAGTACTACTGTCGTAATAATTAAAGAATTTAATGTTTCTTCATATAGTAATTTAGATTCATGTTTATATTGTTTTAATACACCTATGTAAATATTATTAAACATATTTACATATTCAGTACTAATATTAAAAC
>WFPU01000236.1 GCA_015487435.1 Sulfurimonas sp. | reverse complement strand
TAAATAAGCATGACTATTTCGCTTCTCGATACATACACAGGAGTATATTTGTTGATCATTTTTTAAGACAAAGAGATATTTTTGTTCATTTTCAAGTATATCCTTTAGCTCTTTAAAAGAGATTCTCGTACCACTTACAAGTTCTGTTTCTCTTGTCCAGCCTTTCTCTCCTCTATATGCTTCGTTAATCATCATCTCTAAGGAGTTCAAATCCTCTTGCTGAGCAAGAGTAAACAGTGTATTATCTGTATCATTTAATCGTATATATTGAACTTTCATTTTTATATATCATTATTTTTCATAAAAGTTATCCCCAAATTGTGCATTAATTGAAACAGAGGAATAAATTCTTTTCCATATTCACTCAAGGAATACTCCACAGTTGGAGGAACTGTTGCATATACTTTTTTAATAATTAAACCATTTGTATGTAAATCTTTCAATTGTCTTGTTAACATCCTGGGTGTAATTCCGGGAATATTTTTTTGCAACCACGAGTATCGCTTAGTTCCATTAATAAGATTATAAATAATTGCACTTTTCCACTTTCCCCCTATCAAATCAAACACTATTTCAATAGGGCATGCCGGATGCGATGTATATGAATTATGTCTCATTTTAACCTCGTTTGTGGTGCTCTAATTATTTTAAGCCATATCTATCAAGTTGACAATGTACTTGAAAGTTCTAAATTTTAACATAATATTATTTCAGTTCTATTGTAACCACTATTTCTACTGCTGAATCTAATGGTAGACTATTGCAGCCCAAAACACTTCGGACATGTCCTGATTTACTACCAAGAACAGATGAGAACAAATCTGATGCACCGTCAAGTACTTTTGCGTGCATGGTAAAACTTTCTGAACAATTTATATATCCATCAATTTTTAGCACTTTATTAAAATTCTTTATTTTCTTTATATGACTTAATGTATTTAAAGCACATAATTCTGCCGCTTTATATCCTTCTTCAATTGATAAGTTAATTCCAATTTTACCTTTATATTGTAATTCACCATTAAGCAGAGGCAATTGTCCTGATATATATGCTACATTTTCAGAAGTTAGAATTGCTTTATAATTTCCAACTGGATCTGGAGCATCGGGAAGATTTAATCCCATGTTTTGTACTTTTTGTTCTATATTAATTAATTTATCTGTGTCCACCTGCTGTAATCCCTCCATCAATAAAAAATGTTTGTCCAGTAACAAATCTACTTCCTTCGGTAGCAAGATGTTTTACCCATAAATAAATATCAGTAACATTACCCAATTTATTTAAAGGATGTAGTGAAGATAAAGAAGATAAATCCTCCTTGCTCATTAAATTATCATACAAAGGTGTTTCTATAATAGCAGGTGCAATTGTATTAACCCTTATATTGTCCTGAGCAAATTCTATTGCTAAGTGTTTTGTTAAGGCATGCATACCAGCTTTTGAAACCTGAGAACCAGAACAAGGAGTTTGAATTAATGGATGATCAACCCACATTGATCCTATATTAATAATACACCCATCCTTTTGTTTTATCATAGTAGGTATAACAGATTGTGCAGAAAAATAACTGCCCTTTACTGCTGTTTTAAAATAACCATCTAAGCTTTCCTCTGTTTCATCTAAAAATGGTTTAGGAATAAATGTTCCCGCATTATTAATTAACACATCAATAGTCCCAAATTTCTCTAATGCTTTATTCGCAAGTGCTTGACTTGTTTCTCTGTTCCCAATATCTCCACATATATACGCTAATTGTTTTGAATATTTACTATTTTTTATCATTAAATTCTCTAATTTATTCTTATTACGAGAATTCATGACTACATTTGCCCCATCCTTTAAAAAATTTGTTGTAATTGCTTCTCCAATACCTGAAGATGCCCCTGTTATAATAATCGTTTTGCCTTTTAGCATGTTAATTCCTTTTGGTTAGTTTCTTTTAAAATTAGGTAAGACATACTTACCTAATTCATCGACAACTTCTTCTGCACTTCTTTTGCTATATTTTAAATTTATGATGACATGATTTACTCCTATTTCTTTTAAGTTTGACAACAATTTAACTAAACTATTTCTGCCGAGTCGATAGCCTAAATGTATGGGTGTCGGTTGTAATTGAGGTTCAGTTGCTAAATCAATATAAAGTGATTGAATAAATGGTTTAAAACCTTTATTGTTTTTTATAAGCTCATTTTCCCAGCTATCAATTCTTTTTCGTTGTGTTGCACTATTTTGAGGATAATAAATCCAACCATCACTATTTTTAGAAATCCATTCAATTGACTGCTGAGAATGACCAGTTACTAATATTGGAACCTTACCAAACTTTGATTTTGGTAAAAGGTCTTCATTCATAATATTTCCTAACTTATTCCTAATTATTGGAAATTCAGAGCTAACTAAGATAGCTATATATTGCATACTTTCTCTAAATATTTCACCTCTATTTTCAAAATCTATATTATGCGCCTTATACTCAACAGGTCTGTCTCCAGTTGCTACGCCTAAAATCAATCTACCTTCAGATAAATTATTAAGTGAGTTAATCGATTTTGCCACACTTATAGGATGACGGAATGGTAAAATAAGGCTACCAATTGCTAATGAAATTTTATTAGTACAAGATGCCAAATAGCTCAGATATACAAATGGATCATACATCTGTCCAACATCTCCAAATGATGGGTCATTTAATGGGATATCTCTAGTCCAAATAGCACTAAATCCATATTCTTCAACTTTTCGTATTAGTTTTATTTGATTGTTCATTCTAGGTATATTGCCACTATATGACTCTATTGGCAAAAAAATACCAATGCTTATATCACTATTTTCAAACATATTTTTAAATGCTTTATTCATGCTATATTCCCTTTATGATCTTAAAATTGTAATTGAAAATTCTATGCTTGTGAAGAGAAGATATTTTTGTCTTATACTATACTTTTTGTTAGTTATATGGGGATTACGGAGGAATCGATTCAAAAAGAATTTAACAATTTATTATTTAAATAAAATTTTTCTCTTCGATATCGCAAAGCAATTGAGAATTTTGCGTAAAACTTAATATTATAAATCAATTTCAATTTCTATTGGACATTCTACATGTCTTAAGTTTTGTGAATGATAAATAATACATCCATCAGACCAAAGCCATTTTTTCACTCCTACTTATTTGCGAAGTGGTAACCAAGCACAACAACCTATTTAATAACATGAATAGTTGTTATACTCATACCCACCTGATGTCTTTATCCAAGTAAATATTTTTTAACTACATTAATGTTTGCGGAGCAATTTGGTATAACATAATCAATATTAACCTCTATTAGTCTGTCAATATCATATGTCTTAAAATAGTCAAGATACTGAGATATCTGCTCTTTATTATCTATGATAGTAGCTTTACCACTTATCTTTAATCTTATATTTTTATTGAAATCAATTATAAGAATACCAACATTTGGATTTGAATTTATATCTCCGATTGAATGTAAAATTCCATTACCACTATAATCTGGAAATATGAGTTTTTTACTATTTAAAACTTTAATTAACTTACTCCCTTCAGCACCTTTAAAATTTACATTTGTATTACCATTCGCACTAGAGGTTGCAAAAAAGAAATAAGGCATTCTTTCAATAAAACTAGTTGTATCTTCATGTAAATATAAGGATAAACCTTTATTTAAATAGGTTGTATCAATTGTACTCAGCCAATAATGTGCTTGACTTACAGTATTGTATGTTTCTCTTGCATTTAAATGTTCTTGAGTGAAAAAATCCATTTTATTCCTATATGATTTTTATGATATAACAATTGACACTCTCCAAAGATGATTCATAAGTACAATTATCTCTTAAATTTTTTTAACTCGCATCGAAAGCATATCCACCTTAACAGGGCTTAATGCGACAACATGTAAACAACCACTAAAAAGAACCCTAAATTTAATAGCCTATAGTCTGTATTTTTACTTCGCAAAACACCCCATCAAGCGAAGCCATAAAAGCACTATGCACATCTTTGGCTTGTAGTGTTTCACCGTGAAACACTAAATCTTTTGTGGCACAAGCATCACTTGCCAGTTGCACATTATAACCTAAATCAAACGCAGCTCTTACAGTTGTATCAACACACATATGGCTCATCGCTCCACAGATGATAAGATCGTTTATCCCTTTTTCTTTAAGTTTGGCTTCTAAAGAAGTTTCTCGAAAGCTATTAGGATAGTGTTTTTGAATCACCGTGCCGACACTTACATCAAATCGCGTGTGCAACTTCACACCCTCACTGTTTGGCAAGAAAAAAGTAGCACCTTCACGTGTGGAGATATGTTGGATAAAAAATACTTCATATCCTTTTTCTTGGGCATCTTCAATAAGCTTCATCGTGTTTTCCATCGCCTCGTTAATGCCCACCAATGCCATCTTCCCACCTACAAAATAATCGTTTTGCATATCAATGATAATCAGCGCTTTTTTCATGATTCTTCCATCACTAACTTTTGGTAGGTATCAAGTAATTTTGCATCCGTTATAGAGCCGTGGTGGTGGAGTTGTTTATAGTTGCCGTTTTCTTTGCCGTAGATTCTGCTTGTACGGATATCAAGCTCAATTTTCTTGCCGTTTTTAAGGATGTAGCCTCGCTCTCTTCCTGCTGCAAAAAAGATAGCTCCTTGTTTGTGTATAGAGTAATCGTAAAACTCCACATAAACTTCTGCTTCCCCAAAAAATATTTTTTTATACACTTCTTGGATATTTTCCCAACCTCTTAAAATACCGCCAAGTGGATTATCCATCACGCCTTCATCTACATTCCAGTTTTTTTCCATCAGATCAATATCTTGCGTGTTAAATGCCTTATAAAACTCTACGAGAGCTTTATGTTCATCACTGAAGAATTGTTCCTCTTTGCCTGTTACTGCTTCATTGTGTATTTTCATTTTTCTTCCTTTTTGACTATATAGTCAAAAGTATATATTAAAATTGACTAATTAGTCAAGTAAAGTTTTGCTACAATTTGATTATGAAAAAGATTTCTACACGCGATAAAATACTAAACAGTGCACACAAACTCTTTTATGAAAGAGGATACAACGCTACGAGTATTGATGATATATTAAAAGATGCGGGACTTAATAAAGGCTCACTTTATCACTTATTCAAAGGGAAAAAAGAGGTTTTACTCGCCGTTATAGAGGAGAGAATTGCATACAATCTAGAACAAAAGTACAAAGATCTCGCAACTGTTGAGAATCCATTGCAATATTTAAAGCATAAACTTCTCACAACTGATAGCTTTGACTTTAAACATGGATGTGCTCTTAACAACCTCGTTCAAGAGATGAGTCCCGTGGATGAAGATATCGCAAAAGCTCTTTTAAAAGTCTATAATGAGTTAGAGCATTACTATTTTTTGGCACTGCGTGAAGAATCTATGAGTGATGAAGAGAAAAAAGCGATCGCTAAAATGATGGTCGCTACCGTTGAAGGTGCTATTATGGCGGCAAAAGCCGCTCAGGATAAGGCACCGTATATTCATATAATTAGGCAACTTTTTAAACTAACACTATAATACATAATATGCTACCAATAGAACAAAAATCCGATATGTAATTTTGATTTCTTTATTTTGGTATGAATAAGTTATAATTACATATTAAAAATACAAGTTAGGTGGTACATGAGTTTGACAGCGATAGATTTATTCTGTGGTGCCGGTGGATTAACGGAGGGACTAAAGCAAGCCGGTTTTAATGTTATCGGTGCCGTTGAAATAGATCCTATTGTCTCAAAAGCATATGAGCTAAATCACCCAAAAACGTATCTATGGAACAGGCCCATTCAAAAGCTTAATGCCAACGAGATTTTTGAGACGCTTAACATTAAAAAAGGTCAGCTATCTCTTTTGGCAGGCTGTCCTCCATGTCAAGGTTTTTCGTCACTTAGAACAAAAAATGCGGTTTCCTCGGTGGATGATGAAAGAAATGATTTAGTATTTCAAATGCTGCGTTTAGTCGAGGAATTACTTCCAAAATCCGTACTTATCGAAAATGTCCCGGGATTAGCCAAGGATCCTCGTATTCATGAAGTATTAAAGAGGCTTAAAAAACTTGGGTATCATGTAGATAATGAAACTTTACAAGTGCATGATATTTCCGAGTACGGAGTACCACAGAGACGAAAACGGATGATTTTGATGAGTGGTCGTGGGCAAAAAATCCCTTTTGCTTCAAAAAGTAAAAGTAAAACGACGGTAAAAAAGACTATTAACGATTTACATACACCGGGAACGGGGAATGATCCGCTACATGATTATCC
>WFPU01000235.1 GCA_015487435.1 Sulfurimonas sp. | reverse complement strand
CAGCGTCAGATGTGTATAAGAGACAGAATGACTACATTGCATATATTTAATATCGCTGTCAATATACTTTGATAATTTCAAAAAAGAATCTTTACCATAATAATTATTTATAAAAATTTGAAATTTATCATCTATTTTAAGAGTATGATAATTCTTAATTTTAGAAGAATTACATAAGGGACAGGTTTTTCTAATATTCATATATTTATTTCCTTAATTTTTCTAGCAGGTACTCCAGCATAAAAAGAATTACATTTAATATTATGCGTAACTACACTTCCAGCACCTACTACACTATTTATATCAATTGTAATATTTGGATTAATGATACAATTACTTGCAATCCATACATTGTCTTTTAAAATTATAGGAGCTTTATAATGCACTCGTAATTGTTCATTTAAATTCAAACCAGCTGTATGCAGTTGTGAAAATGCAGATATTCTACAATTATTTCCTATAATTAACTTATCTCGACAATTTAATAACACACCTTCATTTAAAGTACAGTTATCTCCAATACTTAAATTCTGATATGAACCCACAATGTAAATTTTTCCATATATTTTTAAATTACTTCCTATCTTAGCACCTAAAACTTTTAGTTTCAAAACTCTAAATTTTAATAAATAATATTCGTATCTTCTTAATAATTTTTCAAAAATATTCATACTACTCATTTTTGATCCTCAATAAATTTTGTATCCAATATATACACAATACCGAATAAGCAATGATAATACTTAATATTAACCCTTTTAAATCAAATAAATAAGTTAATAGTGTTGTAATCAATAAATTATGAATTAAAATATATACTCCACCATAAACACTCATCATTGGATTAACAATTGTTGCAAATATTCTACTCCACCACACTGAAACAATCAATAGTGTGTAGATTATTAGCATAAAAAATACAATCTCATAATTATCATTTTCTATTTTTAAAATATCTAAGATATATGGTAATACTAAATATAATATTATAGATATAACTAATGCTATTTGAACTATTTTAAAACTAATGGTTTTTATTAAATTTTTAAACTCTTTATAATGCCTTTGACTATAAAATTTTGTCAATTTACTAACTGTCATCATCCCAAAAGGGGTGGCTACAAAACTAATAGGAGCTAAAATATTTTTTAAAACTTGATAAACACCAACTGTTTTTGTGTCTGTAAAGTAGCCTAATATTAGATTGTCTATATTATTATTTCCAGCTTTTAATGTTGTAGATAAAAATGTTTTCATATTAAAGCTAAAATACTCTTTTATAAGCTCTGTATTTTGATCAATTTTAATACCTTGGAACTCTTTAAAAAATCTTGTACTAAAAATAAAAATTATAAATAATGTAACAAAAAATGATGCCATAATATAGCTATAAATAATATAATTTATATTTGGGTGCTTTAAAATAAAAAAAGCTATCAATAAAAAACCAACCTTTAATACCGCTTCTAATATCTGTATAAAATTTAACACTCTAAAATATTCATGAGATTGAAAATAACCTATCATACTCCCTCTAATAAATGTAGATAAAGTTATAAATCCATATACCCAAACACTAAAAGCAAGCTCTGGTCTCTCTAAAAATTTACTAGCAATTAAATTACTTAGTAGATAAAAAAATAGAAATACAAAAAATCCAAGTACAAAATCTATACTTAAACCTATCAGAACAATTAGTTTTGCATTTTGCATATTTCCATGAGTTTTTTCTCTTACAAAAAACCTTGTAACAGCCTCACCACTTCTTGCTGTTAAAAGTGAGGCTATAATTCCAGCAGTTGATACGATAAGGGCAAGTTCACCATAAGTTTGTACACCAGCAAACCTATTTATAATAAACATTAAAATAAATCCACTACCCATCACAATAGCATTAGCGCCATAGGTAATCAGTGTATTTATTTTAAAATGTTTATTTATCATTTATTTTTAGTTTCTTTAATAGACTCTACAATATCATCAAACATCTTACCCTCATCAAATCTATTTTCTATCATCTCTCTAGCATAGCTTGACATCTTTTTCAATTTCTCATCACTTTCTAAAAGTTTTATAACCTTACTACTAAATTCTTCCTCATCACCATCTATTAAATATCCACTTTTTTCATGTTCGATTATATCACTTGTACCTGCTGTATTTCTACTAACAACAATCGTACCACAAGTCTCAGCATCACTTACTACTAAACCAAATCCTTCATAATTTGAAGTATGCAGATAAATATCTGTTACATAATACATTACTTTTAAATCATCATGTGTTAACAATCCTAAATATATCGGTTGTACATTATACTCTTGCTCAAGCTCTTTCATGTCCCAAAAAGAGTTTGTCATATCTCCAGCTATTAAAAAGTTTACTGCCATTTTTTGATGTACCTTTGATACACTTTTAAATAGATATGGCAAGTTTTTAACTTTTACAGGTCGCCCAGCCCATGATAAAACTGGTTTGGTTATATCTATATTGTATTGTTTCATAAAATGATCTATTGCCTCTTGCGATGGCGCTTCTTGCCAAAATTTTATGTTTATAGG
>WFPU01000234.1 GCA_015487435.1 Sulfurimonas sp. | reverse complement strand
TTCTTATTAGTATACCTAAGGTTACTTTAGACTAATGAACATATTTTTACTTCTCTAAAAATTATTTAAATTGTGAAACAATTTATTTCTATTACTAAATGAAACTCCATTATCATAACCAAAAAAAGAGGAAGTGTGCTTTTTAGCTGTGATGACCGAAATAGTATGTTTTTGTATATCAGTAAAAACACTATACCTAAGAGCATCTAAAATATGGTCATTCATCTTAATGGGAGTATCCAGAGTATTTCCAGTTCTATCCTCTACCCATTTGTATGATTGGATTTCACGAAGTAAGTTCACTGAGTCCTCTGTTATATGTAAATTATAGCTTTTAACTGCATCAATACCGCTATTAATGTTTTTTTTTGCTTGTATGGCTCTAAAACCAGCTTCGTTAATGCTTTGTATCCTATCAGGTTCGGCAGAGTCGCACCTTATCATATCTTGCTTACTAATTCCATTGTTTTGCATAAACTGAATTAGCTGTTGTGTAGTTTGCCCTACTTCATAATAACACTCTCGTATATAAACATCTTTACCAATAAAACGAACCTCAACTAAAGCCATAGGATTTGAAAATCCAAAATCAATCCCATATCTTCTATGCTCATACTCTTCAGGTAATTCTTGAATTAATTTATAATCAGGATATACCAAACCTTTAAGCTCTCCCCATTTTCCAAGTACATAAATATCATACAGATTTTTATCAATATCAATAAGCTTTGTTAGTTCTTCTTTGTACTGATTATCAATGAATTTATTGTCAAGGTATGTGGAATGGATTATCTTAATATCTATGTCATTTTTGTCACTAAAAAAACGGTTTTTTAACCAAGAGTTAGATGAGGTAGGATTGAAGGAAATGTATATTTGTTTTTTTGATTTAGTTTCTCCCCTGAGGCGAAGATTTAGTTGTTCAAAATCTTTTTGCAATAACTCAGAAGCTTCTTCTATCCAAATACTTGTTATCCCACTTATGGACTTTATTTTTTCACTGTCATCGATACCACTGAAAATAAGCTCATTCCCATTTTTACAAGTGATACGAAAATCACTCTCTCTTATGCTAAAAAGCTTTTGAAGATTCCAGATGTTTATAATGTCTTTAAATGTTTGAAATACTGAATTTCGGATGGTTCTATGTACTTTACGAATAATCAAAAACCTATGAGTCTCTTCAGACAATAACCGTATCAGTATAACTTGAGCTATACCGATACTTTTCCCGCTCCCACTCCCACCATATGAGATAACAAACCTTTCTTGAGCTTTTAATATTTCAAGAGCTTTTAGGTTCATTACCTCATCAATGTTAGACAAATCAATTTCTATACTCATCAGGTATCCTTATTTCTATTTTCATATCATTGTGCTGAGGTTCTACTGCTCCAGTAAGTTCTAAAACATATTTGGAAGCTGATAACCTAGCACTATCGTTCTCACTATTTTGTATAATCTCTCGTAATGCTTTAACTGAATCAATTGCAAGTGCTTTAAACACAGTTGCATAATACTCAGTTTCTATCTCTGCAATATACTCTTTATACTTTTCGGGTAACTGGTAAGCTTTTGATTCACTAAAACTTTTTGAATAACCAGCTTTAAGTGCCGATTCTTTCGGATTTCTACTATAAATATAATACTTGCAGAAGTCTTGTTGTTGCTTAGTCATTGCTTACCCCTTGCTTACCGTTAATTGATAATTTTACCATTGCTAATCCTTGTATATGGTATTAAAAACACACTCAATTTTCATTCTCTTCTAAGTGCCTATAATAAGTACTTAGAGAGAGTTTTATTGAAAAAATAGGTATATTAACTTATAGAGATGTATTTAACATCTCAATCTCAACATCTATTCCAGAGAGTCTTTTGATTGTTTTTTGCATTTTCTTATATGCTTTATCCATATCCTTGACTTTCATTTTATTAAAATAACCGCCTCTAAAACTAAATTCCAATCTATTCAATTCATAATCAAGAGAATTTTTCTTTTTGTGTTTTGGATACATCAAAATATTTAATTTTGGATTTGACTTATTTTCTTTAGATGTTTTAAAATAAGTTGTGTTGAACCATTGAAATGGTCCTCTTGTTTTTTGGAGTGCTTTTATCACTCTTTCAGGTATCTTCCCTTTGAAGTCAATTGCTACATCTATACGGTTAATGACTTCATTGCTAATATCTGGATATAACTCATTTAAAAGTTGTTGTAACAGTGTTGACTCTTCTTTGTAACCTGAGAGTCCTGAGAACTCTACCGTTTGCTTAAGCGGAGCAGAGGCATATCTTTTGAGAGCTAAGGCTAAGCCAGTGGATGTATGAAGTATCTTTGCTTCTATAATATTCCTCGTTAGAGATTTACCAAAAGTTTCCAACCATCTATGCGGTTCAAAAACACTAATGCTTTTCACTGGTTCTATGATATAATTATTATCGCTAAATAACATTTCTGCATCTCCACTGCTAAAATTAAATGAGTCAATCTTTACACTGCTTGGCTTCATTTGATGTAGTGTGTCGGCTGAAAAAATCTTCAGCTTTTTCTCGACACTCACTAGGTATAAATCTTAGTTTAAATGGAGTTTTACCTTCTTCTTTAACCCATTCACTTTTAATAAGTCCTTGAGATTCAAGTTCTACAAAATATTGATTTGCATTTGAGATATAACTAAAATCTGTTGCAGTGAGTTTAATATCACTATCAAGAAGAGTTTTTAAAATATGTAGTTTGTGGCTTAATTGATTATTCATTTTAAGCCACCTCTTTAATACAATGAGACAATAAGAAAGTTTCAATATCACTTCTTTTATACTTAATATACTTACCAATCTTGCTAAATCTCAAATTTTTATGAGTCATTCGCCATTTTGCTAAGGTTGATATACTAAAACCAAATTCTTGGTATACTTCATTTGGATTCAACCATTCTTTTTGTATAGAGGCTGTAATAACTTCTACCACTTGATTTTTTGTTCTGTCCATAATATGACCTTCATTATAAAGTCATAATTTTTGAGCTCTTAAATTATGCTGTAATATCTAAAAGTACCTCAAACCGTCGTTTGTTTCCTATAGATA
>WFPU01000233.1 GCA_015487435.1 Sulfurimonas sp. | reverse complement strand
GTGTAGCTAAAACTACTCTCACAGTGTAAGTGTTATACACCTTTTATGGGTAAGAAAATCCCCTATTTTAGGGTGTTTTTGGATATGGGATACCCCATAACATTGTTTTTGATGTGTAAGTGATTTTACACCCTCTAAACCCCTTAAAATAGGGGTTTAGTTCAATGTAATAAGTTTTCGAATCCCACGCTGTCCACCACTAAACTGCATAGAACTTAATAGTGTTTACACATTATAAATAAGTTGTTGGGCACTTTTATATCTATAGCTTTATAGCAGTTTTTATCTATTTTCTTTAATACAAATGTTTTATTTGATGATGAATGTTTCATGAAAAAATTTGCCATCATTCCAATTTTTTTATTTTCAAGATATACATTAAGATAATTGCCATTAAGCGTATATCTTTTGTGTGTTCCTGTAACAGAGCTTTGATATTTTGTAATTTGTGTAATCGTTCCATCTTGATTAAATTTTAGTGTAGCACCATATCCAATTAGGGCGCAGCAGTTAAAGGGGTGTGTCTTAGTGATACTTGATAGCTTCCATGTGCCTTCAATGTTTATTGCATATATTGAAGTTGTAAGTAGAATGATAAATAAGAATTTCATAATGTTCTTTTTAATTGGATTATAGAGATAATGTATTGTAACATATAAGAAGTTCCGATATCTAATTAGAAAAAATTATTAAGCGGCACATTTGACAAAAAGACACCCAAATGCCTACCCTTACGTGTCGGAAATGAAAACATACGGAATAGGGAGCGGATAAAGGATTGGTTAAATAAATTATTATGGGAGAGTATAGGAAGTGAAGATGTAAAATAACGGGTTAAAATGCCGATTTATTCATTTGTGGTATAATTTTAAAATAATCAAGGAGGCATCATTATGGTATCGTTTAATATTGAAAAAATCGCAAATGCTATTATTTATTTTGTGAATAATGATGTTGAGTCACTTGGAAAAACAAAATTGATGAAATTATTATTTTATACAGATAAGTATCATTTGGAAAACTTTGGGAGAGCTGTTTTTGGTGATGCATATTATAAGCTTCCTCAGGGTCCAGTTCCAACGATTACACTAAATGTAATAAATAGTCTTAATGAATCAGAAAAAGATGATTTTTCAGAATACGGAGAAGTGTTTTCAAAGTATGTTAAGACAGAAGAAACAGAACAGCCTCATAGATATAAGGCAATGAAATTTATTCCGCAATCTGAGTTTAATGAAAAGTTGTTTAGCAAATCAGAATTAAAAGTTATGGATGATGTAATAGCAAAGTTTAAAGATTATACGGCTAGACAAATATCTGATGAGTCGCATGAAACACCTGAATATCAAGAAGCTTATGATACAGGTATAATCAGTGAAGAAAGTATGTCTGGAAAAAATAAAGATTATGTTGAATATTGGAAAAAAGAGCATAATGCTTTTGATAGTATACTTCATGAACAAGCAGTTTAATGATAATAATTTCACGAGGGTCTATATATCTTTGGAAATCTTATGAGTTTGAGGATGGAACTTGTAAAGATAAATATTGGATTTCTTTAACATGTACAGTGAATGGGGTTCCTGTGTATGCTGTTTTGCCTACATCTCAGTATGACAAACATTATAAATATAATGAACAACGTTGTTATGATACAGTAATTTTGGAAGCAAACGAAAGCCAGTTTTTCCCTAAAAAGACAGTAATTGACTTAAAAAATATCAGGAAAGAAGATCCTATATTACTGAAAAAAGCGATTAAAGAGAATAGATTAAGCTATATTGGCCAATTAGAACAAGAAATACTTGAAAGAATCAAAATTGAAATAGAAAATGCATACACATTGCCTCAAGAATTAATTGATGATCTTACGTGTTAGCATGATACGTGTGTTACCTATGTGTTGCCTTTTGTTTGAAAGGGACATATAAATATCCCATGAGAAAGGACTTATAAGCATATATGGAACTGGTGCTGTCCACCATAACCCTATTAAACTTTATTCCTCAATCTTATCCTGATAAGTATCTCGAATTTTAAGAAAATCTTCTAAATTTTCAAAGAAAATATCTATTAATTTTGGATCGAAATGTTTTCCTTTTTCTTGTTTGAACAGTTCTAAAATATCATCAAGTGTCCATGCTTTTTTGTAGACTCTCTTGCTTCCTAGTGCGTCAAATACATCGGCAACAGCGGTGATACGACCGTAGATGTGGATATCTTCTCCTTGTAATCCTCTTGGATACCCACTTCCATTGTATTTTTCATGATGTTGGTGTGCTACGATTGCTGCGGCACGCAGTATGGCTTTGTCGGAGTGTTTGAGCATATTGTATCCGAGTTCTGCATGGGTCTTCATCACTTCAAATTCTTCTGGAGTTAGTTTCCGTGGTGCATTTAAGATGGCATCGGGGATGCCCACTTTGCCAATGTCGTGCATCGGTGAGGCCATTTCAAGCTCATCGGATTCTTTATCACTTAGGCCATAGAGTTTTGCAAGAAGTCGTGAATATTTCGCAACACGTTTGACATGGTTTCCCGTTTCTTTGCTGCGTGTCTCTCCAATCTCACCCATCGCATAGATCACTTCTCTTTGAGTATGTTCTATCTCTTGGTTGAGTCGCATCACTTCCGTGATATCATTAAAATATGCAAGCATAAAATGCTCTTCTTTGATGCCGCGGAGTTCTACTTGAAAGTATTGTCCTGCATGTTCATAGAGAATTTCATTATCTTGTGTGTTTTCAATGAAAGCCTTGGTGTCCGTGATTTGAAGATCATGTGCACTTTGTATTTCAGGCAGTGCAGATTTAGCTGTTTCATTCTCGAAGATGATTTTACCATTCATATCAAAGATATAGACTGGAGAAGTACGGTATTTTTGGAGTAATGAGAGGTAATAATTATAGATGCCAAATCGCTCGTTGATGTGAAAGATATGATAGATAAAACAAAACTTCGTATAAGCGGTATAGAAAATGACAAGAGCAATTATTCCAAGAAAAAAAGAGTCAGACAAAAAGGCATAGAGCATTAAAAGTGTGGCAATGATGGCCCGTATATAGGACTCTTTGTTAGTCATATTGCAGCTATGTTTGAGCATATTCCTCTCCAATGTCTGTTTGTGTGCAAAGATTATAGCACACCGACAATACAATACACAAACGCAATGCATTTTATAGTATCTAGTCTAAAATGCGTTATAATGCAATTATGAAAAGCAAAATATTAGTCTTCTTACAATTTTTTATCATCTTTTTAATGATTCTGCCTTTTGGTACGCCCACCATTCATCCTTATATTGGCATGACTATTCTAGTTTTTGGCGGGCTTGTTGGTTTACTGGCTATTACTGCGCATAAGCGAGGGAACTTTAACATTCGTCCTGACATCAAGGAGAGTTGTGAACTTGTGACACAGGGCATTTACGCCTATGTACGCCATCCGATGTATCTCTCTGTTTTACTGATGATGCTAGGTGTAAGTCTTGTCTATTTTACCTATTATGAGTTGATTCTTTATGCTGTGTTAGTGATAGTTTTGCTGACAAAACTGTTGTATGAAGAGCATTTATGGCAATGTCACTCCGAGGAATATGTGCAGTATAAAAAACATACAAAGAGACTTATTCCCTTTCTCTTTTAAAACAAACGAAGGCAGCTCCAT
>WFPU01000232.1 GCA_015487435.1 Sulfurimonas sp. | reverse complement strand
TACATCTTTTACACTTGCACTTAAATGTATATTTGAAAGTATTGTCCCATCACTATCTAATAACTTTTTCCATTGAGAGTATGTATGAGTACTTAAAAAAATACTACTGCCTAAATGACAAGTCCTACACTCCTTAAGATATACTTTCTGACCCTCAAATGCAGGTTTAGCATTTAAGGGTAAAAAAAGAGTAATTATCAAAAAAGTTGATATAAGTATTAATTTTTTCATCTGATTTCCATTATATTAATTATAAATATGATACATAAATATTTCTAATATAAATCTTAATATTTATGAATTTTTATCACTTTGCATCCTGCATTTATAACATCAAAAAGATTAAAATCTCTATTTTAAAAGCTTTTTGAAAGCTTTTTCAAGTTTAGCTGCATGCTTTTTAGTTATACCTTTTACTTCTGTAAGAATACTACTATTTTGATGCAATACCTCTATTACCTCTTGGATAGTGCCAAAATGATCTATTATTTTTTTAACTTTTTTCTTACCAATACCATCAACAGATATTAAAAAATCAGTTAATTCTTCTTTTGTAATTTTAACATTATTAGAATTAGACTGCGATGATTCGTCATCAGTTGGATTTGGAATATTTTTAGCTTTTAATCTCTTTAGTTTTGATGATTTTAAAGCAAGATTATCTTGATAATTATAAATCTCACTTGGCCATTCTTCAATCTTTCTACGCTTAATATCATACATTTTGTATTTATCATCTAGTGCATGAAGATAAACTTTTTTACCACCATAGCTTTTCTTCTTTTTACAAAAGTATTCGCCATCATAACTTGGAGAAAATTTACCAAAATGAATATGTCTAAGGGTTCTTAGGATTGAACTATCTAGTTTACCTAATTCCTCCCAGTTAAACATTGGAGTATGAGGTTTTTTAAATCTACCCTCACTTAAACTCCACATAATATACTGACCAATCCAATCTCTTATATATGGGAATGCCGCAAAAGCAGTAGCGCACTCTAAGATTCTCACTTTTGCATCTTTACCATAAGCAATATCAACAGCCCAGTATTCTGCCTTTGCAGCTTTGGATGCTTTTACAGCTAAATCAAGAACATTTTTTGGAACATTCATATAATCCATGGTTCCACCCTGAGAAGTGTTAGTTAACCACTCACCCTCTGGTGCTCGTCTCCAAAATGCACAAACTGGTTTATGACCAATTAGCATTACACGAATATCAGCCTCCATAGGAATAAAATCTTGAAAATATTGTGGGTGATATTTTTTATCATCATACAATGCTCTTGCCTCTTTATAATTATCTACCTTATGAACAAAATATCCGCCATAATTTGACGGACCATAAGATTTTTTTATAATTTTTGGATATTTGCATTGTTTTAAAAATTTATCAGCATTATCATGCTTGTAATAAATATACGTTTTTGGAATTGGAAGGTTATATTTCCAAGCAAACCTT
Source organism: Sulfurimonas sp. (assembly GCA_015487435.1). Lineage (GTDB taxonomy): Bacteria > Campylobacterota > Campylobacteria > Campylobacterales > Sulfurimonadaceae > Sulfurimonas. The sequence goes on along the minus strand of WFPU01000232.1, from coordinate 3,832 downwards.
GTAACATTTTCTTTAGATTTGTTTGAAAATTGAGTATCCATAGATGGGATAAATCTAACATTTGGAAGTTCTCTCTCAATTTCTCGAAATGTTTCATAAGCAGTAGCTGGAATATTACCAATTAAAACATCAATCTTTTTGCGTTTAACCTCTTTTATAAATCTAGCTTTATCATTTTTCCAATGATATGTTACTGTCTCTATTTTATTTGGCCAACCTTTAAAATTTGAGTGATCAAAAAATCTCAATACATAATCAAGATATAAAAATCCTATCTTAGGTAGTTGTTTATTACTTAATCCCATATTATTTTTTCTCCATATTTTAATTTTTTTATTTAACTTTTCCTAAAAATTCACAATCTGCAGTATTTACTTTTATCAAATCATCTGTAAGTACATGATATGGAACTTGAACAACAGCACCAGTTTCTAATGTAGCTGGTTTTTTACTTCCAGATGATGTATCACCTTTAAAATTTGGAGGAGTATCTGTGATAATTAATTCCATCACTTCAGGAGGTTGAACTGAGATAGCTTTGTTTTTAAAGAAAATCATATCTACATTTGTTCCATCTTTTAACCATTTTGCTGCATCAGCACACTGCTCATAAGTAAGACCTAATTGATCATAAGTCTCGTTATCCATAAACTGATACATATCACCATCATCGTAAAGGTATTGCATTGTCTTATAATCAATAATTGGAACTTCAAACTTATCTCCGGCATGGACAGTTTTTTCAACTACTTTACCATTTAAAAAACTTTTCATCTTCATACGAACAAATGCTGCACCCTTGCCTGGTTTAACATGTTGAAACTCTACAATTTTATATGGAACTTCGCCTACAATTAGACGAACATTTTTTTTAATATCACTCATTGAGATAGTTGCCATTAACAAACCTTAATACTTTTTTTGTTATTTTACATAAATAAGGCTTAAGGGCACCTCTAAAATCTAATTGAACTCGAAGCAAAATCAATATGTTTGAGTTCTTTAACTTTCCCACATTAAATAAAGTTATTTAATTTTTTTGGGGTAGTATCCTTTTTAAAAATCAGTAATGTTTTATCATCATCGTCATACAATGAAAAAGATCGATTGTCTATTAGTTTTAAGTTTTCCAAATTTTTAAATATTTTAATCTTGTGAAAAAATTGGATAATAGTATCTTGAAATTTAGCATATTGATTTCCCTCTTTTTGAAACAGAGTAAGCTTTGTGTGAAGTTCATTGTTTAAAAACTCTGCATCTATACTCAAAAATTCATTTTCTGTATCAACACTCATGGTGCCATCTGCAACCTCACTAAAGCCGTACAGCGTATTTATATCTGCAATAAATACTCCATCATCTTTTAACCTATTTGAAATTGCATCTAAAAATTTCAAAAGTGAATTTTTATCCATGAAGTTTAAGACATCAAAGATACAAACGATTGCATCATATTTATTATCTATATCTGCAATATCTATACATTCAACATCTAATCCTTTTGATATACACTCACCAACCATTACTTGGCTAAGATCAATACCTTTGCATTTTATACCATTATTTGAGAGTACTTGTATAAAAGAGCCATTACCACAACCAACATCTAGTAGTGTTTTTATATTGTAGTTTTTGAGTTGTGATTTGTATATATCGTGGAGTACTTGAGTAGCTTCTTCTATTCCTAAAAGATGTTCAGCTTTTGCATAAAGATCTAAGTTTGTCAAAATTATCCATTTATAACTTTGTTTATCTTTTCATATATATCTAATACTTCATCTTTTTTAGAGATGTAAGAATTTTTATTTGCTATCAGGTAAGTTGAACTTGTCATAATATCAGCAACAACTTCAAGACCATTTTGCTCCATTGTAGCACCAGTCTCAACAACATCTACAATCATATCAGCCAAACCAATAAGTGGGGCTAACTCTATTGAACCATATAATTTTATAATTTCAACACTTACAGCTTTTTCTTCAAAGTATCTTTTTGTGATATTTACCATTTTTGATGCAACTTTTAAGTCAGGTTTATTAAGGTCAAATATTTCCCCTTTTTTCATCCCAATACTTACTTTACATACACCTTTTTTCAAATCAAGCAAACGAACAACATCAAGACCTTGTTCCTCTAAAGTATCAAGTCCAACTACACCAATATCTGCTGCTTGATGGTATACATAAGTTGCTACATCTTGATTTCTTACAAGTAAAAAAGTAAAATTTGGTGTCTCTAAAATAAGTTTTCTATCATCAAACTTAAATTCATCACCAAAAATTTTACCAAATATCTCAAGTGTATCTTTTGCAATACGACCTTTTGGAAGTGCAACTGTTAGCATATATCAGCCTTTTTTATTATCTTTTTCATTCCGTTAAAAACTAGCTCTTTTTCTATCTTTGCTTGTGGAAATATTTTTGCAAATTTATCTGCATCGCCACCAGTTAATATTATCTCTAAATTATGTGATATTACTTCATTAAAAAGAAGTTTTAAATATCCATAACTTATAGCATCTTTAGAATTTTTTGGCATTATATCTAAATTAAGATTGTAATTAAATTCATAAGATAGTGCTGGTGATATATTTTTATAGGTTTTATTCATAGCTATTGTACCTGGGTAAATAAATCCACCTTGAAAAATTCCATCACGAACAACATCAACAGTCACAGCAGTTCCAGCATCAAACACAACACAATTTTCAACTGCCTCACATGCCATAATACGATCTATCCCCATAGTATCATAGTAATTGTTTAAATTAAGTTCTAAGGATAGGTCTATCCAGTTATCTAATTTTTCTAGCTTAGATTTAGTTTCTTGGTTTACACATATATAATATATATTTTGTTTAACGTCTTTAGGATTAAATGTCTTGACATCTTCTTTATAACTTTTGTATCCATCTAAGAAACTATAAGTTGTATTTCCAATATCACATAAAAGCATTACTGAATTTTCCAACCACACTCTTTAAATGCTTTTTTGGCTTTAGAGCAAAGTGGTGCATCTAGAAAAAGGATTTTATGTTTATAGTTATGTTCTGAGAAAACACATAATTTTGCATATATCTCTTGAAATTTATGAACATCTTTCATAAGAAGCCTAGATTTTTGACTTATCGCAAAAATTGCCCAAAAATATCCTGTAGTATCGGTAGCTTTATAAATTTTAATCTTATTTCTAATGCCAAGTTCACGAGGTAGAACCTCTTGCATCTTTTTAAATAATTTTCCCTTTGCTCGAAAGGAGTCTACAATCATTTGCATATTTATATTTTTACCTTAAATTTTATGTCATAAAATTAGGATATATTTTTTTAATAATAAAATAAACTTTACAGCCAACACAGTAATTAAAGAATACATCAAGTAATGCACAACCTAAAAATATTGCACCAACACCATATGTAAATAACGATAAAGATAAGAAATTAGCAATTATAAGCAGTACTAAAAATAAGATGCCAAAATAACCAGCAAGCATTTTTGCACCACCATCATAAGGTCTTGATTTAAATCCTAAACCTTTTTTTAAGGCTCTTGAAATAAGAAACAATAGTGAATAATCTTTTTTTGCAAACGAACGAATAATAAAATCTATAAATAAAAAATATAAAATATATTCATTAAAAGTAACTAAATAATAGATTAAAAATATACTCACTAAAAATGAATTAAATCTTGAAACTGTTGAATCAACCTTTTCAAATGTAATTGGACATGAATACGACATAAAAACTCTTTTAATATTAAAATAATAATGTAATTTTAGTGATATAATCTTAATATATAGTTATTTAGTTAGTATAAATAACTATTAGTGC
>WFPU01000231.1 GCA_015487435.1 Sulfurimonas sp. | reverse complement strand
ATTTTCTTTTGCATCAAGTGAAAATAATAAAAATAATATAACGAAAAAAACTTTTATCATACTTCTTCTTTATGACCTAAAACAATCATAGTAGCTAATAAAACTGAGACAATTAACGAGATTGCTAAAAGCAATAAAGAATCACTTACTAAATTAAATATCTCAACCTTAATATTTATATTTTCAAACTGAGCCAACACCCATTTATTAGATGAAATATAGATAAATACTAAAAATATTAAAACTGATGAGATTAATGCATCAACTATTGCTAGTCTAAATAAAACTGCCGAACGAAGCCAAACAGGCGCTCCAAAAAGCCCCATAATACTCATTCTTTCATTATGTTTAAATTGCCATATTCTAAGCTCTTTAAGTATTAAAAGCGTTGTTACTATAGATATAGCTAAGGCAAAGATAAAAACTACATTTTTAAATAACACTAAAAGTTTGTATGTAGTGTCATGGGTATTTGAAAAATCTTCTATTTTTGTAATTGATTTATTTTTAAATAGGTTTGATTTTAATTTTTTAATCTCATCTGGTGTGGGGAATTTAACTAAATAAAGTTTATAAAATTTAGGTAATGTTAATTTTAACAAATCCATATTTTTTTTATCTATATTTGCATTTAATCTTTTAATTACATTATTTGGTGAGAGTTCTTCAACATTTTTAATCATCTTATCAAGAAGAAGCATATCATCTTGTGTTATCTTCTTTTTACTAACTATAACTATTGAATAATTCTTAGCAAGGTTTTGTTTATATGCATCTATGCTTCTATCAACTACAATAAACATTTGGATAGAAAAAAGTATACTTACTAGTGCAACAATCAGTGAGAGATGATTTTTAACTGATTTCATTAATCTCTCCATACTCTATATGAAAATGTTTATAATCTATTTTTAGAGATGATGGTATGTGATGCGTTACAACTATAACAGTAGTTTTAAGTTGAGTATTTGCACCCTCAAGTAGATTCCAAATAAGTTGTGATGAATACTCATCAAGATTACCAGTAGGCTCATCAGCAAGAATTAAAATAGGATTGTGTGAAAGTGCTCTAGCCATAGCAACACGTTGTTGCTCTCCACCGCTTAGTTCTAATGGAAATTTTCCAGCTTGATGTTTTAATCTCACATGTTTTAGTAATGATTCCACTTGATTTTGAGTTACAACTTTTTCATATCCATTAATAATCAAAGGCATCATAATATTTTTTTCTATTGTCCACTCTTTTACTAATTTATAATCTTGAAAAACTATCCCGATATGTCGTCTTAAAAAATTTAATTTCTTTTTAGATACATTGTTTAGCTCTACTCCACCAACTATTAGACTACCTTGAGCTGGTTTAATAGCTCCAAAAAGCGATTTCAAGATAGTAGATTTTCCACTACCACTAGCTCCAGTTATAAATACAAAACTTCCAGATTCAACACTAAAGTTTGCTTGGTTTATAATGGTTTCATTTGCTTTGTATGATAAAGAAACATCTTTGGCAACTATCACTTTATCCATTTAAAACTCCATTTAAAAATTTATGTGCAACTAAATTACTTTTAGACTTTAGTGGAAGTGTTGGATAATAAGAGATATTTTTATCTCTAATAATAATATAAAGATGTTCAGGTCTATCAAAACTTCCCATAGAGGTCCTTATCATAACTCCGTCATCTAAAGTATAAGCTCTCTCAAAATGTATAAAGAAATTCTCGTACTTTTTAGTTGAACCACTAAGATTTAATAACTCTTCATAAGATGATTTAAACTCACTAAAGAAAAAATCTCCCTCTATCTCTAAGTCATCAGAAAAAAGCTCATTTATCATAGTTACATCATAAATATTTTTTTCTTGCTTTTTCCATCTATCTTCATATTTAGAACTGATTGCAATATCGCGATTTTTTTTTATCTCTAACGATATTTTTGGAAAATTTATAAATGTTTCATAAGAATAAGCGTAATAATTTTCACTATCAGTCCGAAGCTCTAATCTGCCATTTACCTTTAAAACTCTTTGTGATTCCTCTATAAAGGAGGTAGATATAACTCTTCTATGCTTTTTTTTGTCCCATGGAACTGGAAAATGAACATAAATTTTACTAACTTTATTTGATGGAACAAGCTCCATAAAAAGACGAGCATCATAATCTAAAATCATAAGGTTATCTAGCTTTTGTATATTAACTTGTTTTAAAACTTGCTCTATTGATGGACGATGTATCTCAATGCCAATGAAGAAGATTTTTGGATTTTCTTTAGCTTGATGAAGCAGATGGCGTCCAGAACCAAATCCAACTTCTATGCGGACATCATCTACATCTGGAAATTCATTTGCAAAATATTCTATATTTTTTAAAGCATTAACCTCTTTTAAATGGATGTTTTTAATGCTATGATGAACATTTGAATCTAGTACTTCTAAAGCAGCTTCTTTAGCATAAGAGAGTAAGGCATTATGAATTTTTTGAGTAGATGATGGACGTGTTAATTTATCTGTTTTTAATAGTTTTTTATCTTCATCTTCTCTAACAAGTAAAAAAAAATCTTCATCTTCAATAGTCGTAGATATTAATTTTTCATCATCCCTACTTGCATTAACAGCAATAAAATTAAATCTCACGCCATCATTTGAGTGTGGAAATTTTAATTTTTTAAATTTTTTTATATGCAGGTGCGGCATTAAATCTCTTCCATTTGAATCTCTTCAATTTCAATCTCTTCTGCTTGAATTTCCTCAGCTTGAATTTTCTCAGAGTGGATATCTTCTATTTGAATCTCTTCTATTTGTTTTTCTTGCACTTTCGGTTCAACTTCTTCTTTAGTTTCTATTTTTGCTTCGATACTAGGTTCTGACGAAATTCCATTTTCATCAACAGCTAAAACTTGGTAACTATATGTTGTATTTGGCAAAATATCTGCATCTATAAATTTTGTGTTTTCTATACTATTAAATCTATCTTCTTGAAAATCAAATAGGCTTTTTTTGTATTTTTTAATCACTATATATGATTTAGTTCTTTTATCTGCATTATCCCACTTTAAAACTATCCTATTATCAACCAACGAAGCTTCTAGTAATGCAGGTGTATTTGGTCTAACAAGGGTCATTCCCAATGCAAAATTTACATCATGATTGCTCTCTAATTTATCCATATCAACAACACTTATTCTGTAAAAATATTTTTCACCATCTTTTTCAATATTATCAATATAGCTATTATCATTAACTTGTGCTAGTAATCTATAACCAGCATCTGCATCTTGTGATCTGTAAATATTGTAATATAAAAAATCTGGCGATGAAGTTTTATCCCATTTTAGTTTTATTTTTTTTGCAATATTTGTAGTAGCTGTAATATTTGTAACTTCAGTTGGCAGAGCTTTTGTACTAATAGTTACTTCATCACTTGGTTTAGATATGATTTTATCAAAAGTCACAGCTCTAACTTGATAGATATAAGTGTGCTTATCTTTTAAATCAGTATCAATATACTCTATATTTAGTCTTCCATATACTTTGTCTATATCTTTAAACTCTTCATCTTCTAATGTTTTTCTTTGAATTATATAAGTATCTACAGCTTTACTATTATGAGGTCGCCATATTATTTTTGCACTTCTTGGCATATCACTTTTAGCATATATCCATGAAACAGAGTTAAAAATCTCTCTTGTTTTAGTACTATATTCTCTACTCTTTAATGATTCTGCTTCATCACTATATGTTTTGAAATAGTAAATATATTTAGTATCAGGTTCAACATCATCATCTAAAAAGTGAGTTGAAAATCTATTGTCAATTGTATCTAAAAAGTTCTTTTTATCATTATCATTTGAATCATCTGTTTTTTTATATACATATATGCCGCGTACCCTTTTATCATTTATCGCTTTCCACTCTAGTGCAACAGACTTCATCGTTGATTGAGTACCATTTTTTGTTAAAATTATTTCAGGTAGTGTTGGATCAACAACAGCCTCATCTTTTGGCTTTGGTTTAGCCCCACATCCACTAAGAGTTAGTATTAGCGAAACTATGAACAATGAACTCAGGATTGATAACTTCATCTATTTGCTCCATATTAAATTTTTTATTTATGTAATCTTTCATACTTTGCTCTAATGGAGCAACAAAAGATACCAACTCTTTAGTAGTTGGGTGTAGGAAATGTATTTCGAATGCATGTAGCAAAATTCGTTCCGATTTGTCATTTTTATTAGTGTTTGCATACAAATGATCACCGATGATATGACGGCTTTTTGTCTCTAAATGTACACGTATTTGATGGGTACGACCAGTAAAAAGTTTACAAGCTATCAATTGGTTTGTTTCATCTTCACTAAGAGCTAAAAAACTAAAAGCAGTTTTAGCAGTTTTTCCACCATTATCACAAGCCATCTTTAAGCGGTTGTTAGAACTTCTTTTTATAGGTGCTTCAATGATAGTTAAATCATCTTTTAATGGTGGCTCAATTACAGCAACATAATAGCGTCCCATACTTTTGTCTTGTAACTGTTCACTTAGAAACTGATGTGATTCATTATTTTTTGCTACAACCATTACACCGCTAGTACCTTTATCTAAACGGTGAACTATACCATGTCGCTCTTCACCACTAATAGTTGAGAGTCTAACCCCTTTATGCTTTAACCAATCAACCAGTGTAGCATCTTTTACACTTGGAGCAGGATGAACTGTAAGTCCTGATGGTTTATTTATAACAAGGACATCATCATCTTCAAAAAGAACTTCAACATCAAAATCAACCTCTAACGCTTTTTCTTTCTTAGCTTCTGGAAACTCAACTCTGATTTTTTGATCTACTTTAAGTTTTACACCTGCTCGAGGAACAAGTTTATCATCTACATATACACACTCTTTTTTTATTAGTTGTGCAACTTGTGAACGAGTTTGACCTATTTTCGTTGCTAAAAAAGTATCTAATCTTTCAATTTCTTGGGCTATATAACTTTGTGTTATATTCATTTATATTACCTTTATGATACAATTCTATAATTTTTATTTGGAGTACTTATTTTGTGGAGAATTGATAAGCGTATTTTAGCACAATTTGACTTTATTTCCATCATACTTATCTTACCTCTAATTTTTACTTCACATTGGCTTATAAATGAGGTAGTTCCCATACTTGCTCAAAAACAGATGACCTATGTTGGAGTTGCATTTTTAGCTTTTTTATTTGTGTTTTTTCTCCCAATACGACGCATGAGTTGGTTAATCCCTTTAATATATTGGATAAATATATTACTTCTTCTTGCAGTTGAGTTTTTTGGTCACTCTAGACTTGGTGCTCAAAGATGGATTGAGCTTCCATTTATAAATACTACTATCCAACCATCTGAATTTGTTAAGCCTGCTTTAATTCTTATGTTAGCATATCTTATAAACAAAATACCACCTCCAAGAGATGGGTATAGGTTAAAAGAATTTTTAATCTTAAGTGGATATATATTATTGCCATTTTTTCTAATAGCAAAAGAACCAGATTTAGGTACAGCACTTGTATTACTACTTATTGGCTATGGAGTTTTATTTTTTATAGGTGTACATTGGAAAATATGGGCTTTTATCATTGGAGCTATTGCCCTTCTCTCACCATTAGCATACAAATTTGCCCTACATGATTATCAAAAAATTCGTATAAAAGACTTTATGAGTGAAAAACCATCATACCATGTACAACAGTCAATTATAGCCATAGGATCAGGCGGATTAACTGGAAAAAGCAAAGAGGATGCTACACAAACACAGATGAGATTCTTACCAATTGCTACAAGTGATTTTATTTTTGCTTTTTTAGTTGAAAGAAGTGGATTTTTAGGTGGGTTAGCTATCATATTAATCTATGTATTACTTATCTTACATCTACTCAGTTTGAGCGTATTTAACAGCGATTATTATATAAAGGTTGTAACTGTAGCAATATCTTTTATGATATTCATATATATGGGTGTTAATATATCAATGACCATCGGTTATGCACCAGTAGTTGGAGTCCCTCTGCCCATGTTTAGTTATGGGGGGAGTAGTTTTTTAAACTTTATAATACTTTTTGCTATAATGGAAAATCTTATAACATTTAGATATAAAGATCTCTACGACGGGCGTGGGACAAAAAGTTTTGTATAAGGATAAAAATGTCGACAGATGAGAAATTACTTTGGGATGATAGATATAAACTAGGAATAGATACTATTGATGAGCAGCATAAACAACTATTTTCTTTAGTGGATAGATTATATACCCTAAGTGATAACAGTACAAAAGAAAAGCTCAAAAGCATATTAAGTGAACTTAGTGTTTATATGAGCAATCACTTTAAAGATGAAGAGGGCTATATGATATCTATAGGATATCCTGAATTAGAAGAGCATAAGCTACTTCATCAATATTTAATAGATAAACTTGCTTTAGTGATTAAAACATCTTCTACTTTAAGTATACTTAAAATAAAAATGAGAGTTATAGCAAAACGTTTACTTATAGATCACATTGTAAATGAAGATATTAAAATAAAGCTGTTTGAAGTATCTAAAATCAATAAAAATTTAATTTATGATACAGAGGATATTGAAGATGAAGACAACTCATTTGACATTACTGATATTAGCCCATATACATAATTTTTGATTTATTTAAAAAGAAAGTGGCGCGGTGGACGAGACTCGAACTCGCGACCCCCTGCGTGACAGGCAGGTATTCTAACCAACTGAACTACCACCGCACCTATATTGTAAAAAAAATGTTCATTTAAGAACTTGTCGCTATTTATTTTTTTGATAGATGTGCTAAGGTTGAAGCGAAGTGTACATTAGTACATGAGTTTCAATCTTCGTGCATATATCGTAAAAATGGTGGGCATTACAAGACTCGAACTTGTGACATCTACCTTGTAAGGGTAGCGCTCTACCAACTGAGCTAAACGCCCTCTGCTTTTTACTTTACTCTTCGTTAAGTTTTCTTTCGGATACTGGCGTATACCTTAGTCAAACTTGCCTTGATTAAAGAAAAAATCAAAAACTTATAAATAAATCTAACACCAAAATAAAATGGCGACCCCTAAAGGATTTGAACCTCTGTTACTACCATGAAGTGATAGTGTCCTTGGCCACTAGACGAAAGGGTCACTTTCTTCAATAACATTTGGTCATTAAAAATGGTGGGCATTACAAGACTCGAACTTGTGACATCTACCTTGTAAGGGTAGCGCTCTACCAACTGAGCTAAACGCCCATTTTTAAAAAAATAAAACTAAAAAATATTTTGATTTAGTTGCGCCAAAGATTTTAGCGAAGCATACATAAAGTATGTGAGCTTAAAATTTGGTTAGAATAAACAAAATTCATGGCGCGGTGGACGAGACTCGAACTCGCGACCCCCTGCGTGACAGGCAGGTATTCTAACCAACTGAACTACCACCGCATATTTTTAGTATAAATGTTTTTTTAGATTAATTGTACTGAAGTTTCAAGTGAAGCGTACATTAAGTACGGGAACTTTAAACTGAAATTCAAGTAATCAAAAAATGGTGTCCTGTGATGGATTCGAACCATCGGCCACATCATTAAAAGTGACGTGCTCTACCAGCTGAGCTAACAAGACAATTTGTCTCTATTGTTTAGAGGTCGAAATTATAGGCAAATAGGTTTATATTGTCAAGATATTTTTACCTAAATTTCAAAAAAACATCTCTTTATCTATTTGTAGAAGTAATTTTATGGCATACAAGACACTCTGAGACTGTATATAATTTCTATCTCCACTAAGGTTTAAATGTATCTCTTCATGCTTATCTTGAGTCCTAACACCTATATATACTGTCCCCACTGGTTTATCTTCAGTGCCACCACCCTCTCCTGCTATTCCACTTATGGATAAAGCATACTCAGCACTACTAACATTTATAGCACCATCAGCCATCTCTGACACTACTTCTGCACTAACAGCACCTTTTTCTTTTAAAATATCTTCATCAACAGCTAACCATTTCTCTTTAATAGTATTTGAATATGTAACAAGTGCACCATCTAATATATTTGATGTTCCGTTTTCTTTAGTAAAATAATAACTAAGCAATCCACCTGTACAGCTCTCAGCAAAAGTTATTTTTTTATTTGTATGAGTTAGTCTCTCAATAACATACTTAACTATATTTGAAGTAGCAATAATTTTTGATGGCAATAATTGTTTAGCTGAGCTTATAAACTGAGATATGTTTCCATATTTTTTACTTGTTATATTTACTTTAGTCCATCCATCTATAATATTTACAACATCTATATGCACATCATAAGTTTGGGCTATTGGATCTAAAATAATTTTTAAACTATCACTCTCTTCGTTAAATATATTTATGGTGTCTTGTGATATCTCTTGATATATTAGACATTGTGGCATCTCTTGCATCTCATCAACATGAATGACATTTATAACACTCTGCTTATACTCTAAAAGATATGTACCCTGCTTATATAAATCACATTCTGATGGTATTAGCATATTCTCTTTTAGTACTTGGTTATCACTAGTTATAGTACAAATAACTTTACCAATAGTTGAAAAATATTGTTTAGTTGTTACTATGATTATATTATTTTGCGAATTAATTGATAAATCTAAATACTCAAAAAGTGTGTTATCGCCCTCTTTAAAAAAACTAATAGTATCTATAAAATCAATATTTTTTTGAATATTTCTAATAATATACTCTTTTAATGAATTATTATAAATAAATTTATTACCAATAAACAATAGATGCGTTTTCATAACAGTACAAGTCCTCATTAACTTTTTTTATTAACATCATTATATCTATTTTTAACTACTTTTAATCACTAAAGAGATATAATGCAAAACTTTTATTAAAATTATAAGTAATTACTTACAACCTGAGGTACAAATGGACTACAAAGACACACTACTTTTACCAACTACTAGCTTTGCTATGCGTGGAAACTTGATTAATAACGAACCAAAGCGATATGCTTTATGGGATGAAAATAAAATCTATGAAAAAATGAAAACAAATCGTAAAAATGCACCTAGCTTTACACTTCACGATGGACCTCCATATGCAAATGGTCATATTCATATTGGTCATGCTCTTAACAAAGTTTTAAAAGATATCATTGTTAAACACAACTATTTTTCAGGTAAATCTATTCGTTTTACCCCGGGTTGGGATTGTCATGGTCTTCCAATTGAGCAACAAGTTGAGAAAAAACTTGGTGGTAAAAAGAAAAAAGAACTGCTAGAAATCTCAAAAGTGCGTCAACTTTGTCGTGATCATGCTACAAAATTTGTAGATATCCAAAAAGATGAATTTAAAACACTTGGTATTTTGGCTGATTGGGAAAATCATTATGTAACTATGGATTTTAAATTTGAAGCAAACATCTATCGAACACTTTGTAGTGTAGCTAAAAAAGGTCTTTTAATTGAACGTAGCAAACCTGTTTACTGGTCTTGGGCTGAACGCACAGCACTTGCTGAAGCAGAAGTTGAGTACGAAGACAAGGAATCTCACTCTATCTATGTAGCATTTGAATTAAGTGATGAGGCAAAAGAAAAAGCTGATTTAGCTGGGAAAAAGGTAGCCTTAGTTATCTGGACAACTACACCTTGGACTCTTCCATCAAACACAGGTATCTCTCTTCACCCTGAGGAGAAATATATTCTTACAACAGATGGCTATATCGTTGCAAAGGCTCTTTTTGAATCACTATTAGAGCTTGGGGTTGTTAAAGGTGAGATAGAAAAAGAGATAAACTCTAAACTTTTTGAAAATCAAGTTGCAATCAACCCGCTAAACGGTAGGAGTTCTAAAATTGTTCTAGGTGACCACGTCCTTATGGATAGTGGTACTGGTGGTGTCCATACTGCTCCTGGTCATGGTGAAGATGATTACCGTGTAGGACTAAAATATGACTTAGAAGTTGTTATGCCTGTTGATGAGACTGGATGTTTTGATGAAACTGTTGTAAAACAAAAACTACTTCCAAATCCAGAAGAGTTTGTTGGTAAACTTATCTTTAAATGTAACGATAGAATCTTAGAACTTTTAGGAGATTCTCTTCTTAATGAATCTAAATTTATTCACTCATATCCACACTGTTGGAGAAGCCACACTCCACTAATTTTTAGAGCTACTAAACAATGGTTTATCTCTGTAGATGAAAAACCACAAGGTGAAGATAAAACTCTAAGAGAGATAGCTTTAAGTGAAGTAGAGAAAACTCTATTTATTCCTGAAACTGGTCATAACAGACTAAAATCTATGGTTGAAAACCGTCCTGATTGGTGTATATCTCGTCAAAGAGATTGGGGTGTGCCTATCGCATTTTTTCGTATAAAAGAGACTAAAGAAGTTATTTTTGATGAAAAAGTTTTAAACTATGTAGCTATGATTTTTGAGATGAAAGGTAGTGATGCTTGGTACTCAATGTCTATTGAAGAACTACTTTACCCTGGAAGTGGATATAAGGCTGATGAGCTTGAAAAAGTAACTGATATTTTAGATGTATGGTTTGATAGTGGTTCAACATGGAACTCTGTTTTAAAATCTCGTAACTATGATGCTGGAAAATATCAAGCTGACCTTTATGTAGAAGGATCTGACCAACATCGCGGTTGGTTTCAATCATCTCTATTTTTGTCTTGTGCAGTTGAGCATAAAGCACCTTACAAAGGCGTTTTAACTCACGGTTTTACTGTTGATGAAAAAGGCGAAAAGATGTCTAAATCTAAAGGTAATGTTATTGCACCTGAAAAAGTTTTAAAAGAGTATGGAAGTGAAATTTTACGTCTTTGGGTAGCTTCTAGTGATTATCATGGCGATTTAAAAATCTCTCAAGGTATCCTAAAACAAATTTCTGAAAACTACAGAAAACTAAGAAATACTTTTAGAATTATGCTTGCAAACATAAATGACCTTGAGAGTCTGACTCCATATGATGATATGGGTACATTGGACAAATGGATTTTAGATGTAGCATCAAATGTACTCAGCGATGTTCATAAATCATTTTCAGATTACAATTTTGTTAATGGGATGAATACGCTAAATAATTTTATAGCGAATGAGTTAAGTGGTATGTATATCGATATGACTAAAGATTCTCTCTATTGCAATGCTAAAAATGACCCAAGAAGAATGGCAAGCCAGAGTGCAATGACTATAATAACTAAATCTCTACTTTTACTAATGGCTCCAATTTTGACATACACAGCGGACGAGATTATAGAACACGCTCCAGCTATTGTTAAGGGTGAGGCCGGTTCTATTTTTGATTTAACTTACAGTGAAATTCAAACTGGCAAATCTTCATTTAATGCAGAGTATATGACTAAAGCTAGAGTTGGCTTTGGAACAATTGTTGATGCTCTTAAAAAAGAAAAAATTATCAAAAACACTTTAGAGTTAGTTATCTCAACTAACTCTAAAGTAGCTCTTGGCATAGACTCTGTAGATGCCCAAGACTGGTTTGTTGTTTCTTCTGTTTCAAAGAATAAAGTAAATGATGAATTAGGTAGTTTCAAAGTTGATGAAGATAGATTTATCATCTCAAAAGCAACTGCGCACAAATGTCCTAGATGTTGGAAATACCAAGCATCAACCCAAGATTCTATATGCAAAAGATGTGAAAAGGTAATTGGTGCCTAATTTTTCTTTACCAGTAGAGCCATTATTTATAGCACTTAGTATTGGTGCTATTTTTGTGCTTGTTGGTATTGGAATAATACTAGTAAATAAATTTAAATAACTAATGAACTAATAATTTTAGTTCTTTAAACTTCTATATGTAAAGAAAATAATAAACTCTATTTGATATAATGACAAAAACAATTTATACATATAGGACATTCAGTGATAACGTTAAAAGAAGCTCTAAAACTAAATAAAGAAGATTTAAAAAAGTTTAAAGAAGATTTAAAAGCTAAAATTAAAGCTAGACCTGAATTAAATGCTTATATAGATATAAATAATGTTGGAGATGGTGTACCTATCGCTATTAAAGATAACATCCAAGTAAAAGGCTGGTCTGTTACAAGTGGCTCAAATATACTTCAAGGTTACATAGCTCCATATAATGCTACTGTTATCAATAAGTTAAGTGATGCAGGATTAAGTCCATTTGGTCGTGTAAATATGGATGAATTCGCTATGGGTTCTACTACTGAATCAAGTTTTTATGGTAAAACTCAAAATCCTCACAACCCTGATTATGTACCGGGTGGTAGTTCTGGTGGAAGTGCGGCTGCTGTTGGTGCTGGACTTGCTGTTGCCGCATTAGGGAGTGATACTGGTGGGTCTATCCGTCAACCAGCTGCATATTGTGGCATTGTTGGTATGAAGCCAACTTATGGAAGGGTAAGTCGTTATGGCTTGGGAGCTTATGCATCTTCCCTTGACCAAATTGGTCCAATGACACAAAACGTTGAAGATGCTGCAATTTTATATGACATAATCAGTGGTTATGATGAAAAAGATTCTACATCTGCAAACAAAAATGATAAAGTTTTTGATAAATTAGATGCTTCAAAAAAATTAACTATAGCTATACTTCCAAAACATATTGAAAACGCAAGTGATGATGTTAAAAAAGCTTATGAAGAAGCAATAAAAGCCTTAAAAACTAGTGGTCATACTATAGTTGAAAAAAAACTTATGGATGCAAAATTTGATATATCAGCTTATTATATAACTGCAACAGCTGAAGCTGCTACAAACTTAGCAAGATATGATGGTATCCGTTATGGTAACCGTGTAACTGGCTCAAATCTTGAAGATACTTTTATTAAAACTCGTTCTAATGGTTTTGGCGATGAAGTTAAGCGTCGTATTATGCTTGGAAACTTTGTACTTTCAAGTGGATACTATGAAGCTTACTATGTAAAAGCACAAAAAATTAGACATATGATTAAAGATCAATATGAAAAAATCTTTACCGATGTTGATTTAATTCTTTCACCAATTGCACCAGGGATAGCACCAAAATTTGGTGAACTTAAAAATCCTATCGATATGTATTTAAGTGATTTATACTCTATTAGTGTAAACCTTGCTGGACTTCCAGCTATCTCACTTCCAATAAACAAAGCACAAAACGGTATGCCTGTTGGTCTTCAACTAATTGCAAATGCTTATGAAGAACAAACTCTATTTGATGGTGCATTTAGCTTAGAAAAACAAATTAACTATAACAAAGTAACATTGT
>WFPU01000230.1 GCA_015487435.1 Sulfurimonas sp. | reverse complement strand
TGCTAGTGAGCCACCCATTAGACCAAGCCCGATAATTGCTACATTCATATCATTCTCATTATTAATATTATTAAATTGCCAAAAGTTTACCAAAAATTAACCTCGTATTAGGTAAAATCTTTCTTTATTTTATAAAGTATTGGATTTTAATGAAACTATTTTTAGCTACATTGCTAATTTTTTTAACAACAAACATCTTTGCACAAACAATTAAAAGTATAAAATATGATGGTGTAGTCCACATATCTGAATCAGTAGCCCTTAGAATGCTAGATTTTCAAGTTGGTGATGATGTTGATGAACAACAAATTGATATAGCGATTAAAAAATATTTTAAACAAGGATATTTTACCGATTTATATGCTGAGATTGAAGATGGTGTTTTAACTTTTTATTTTGTTGAGAAACCACTTATTTCTGTGGTTGAACTAAAAGGCTACAAAGATACTGACGAGGAGATTAAAAACAGTGTAATTAGAATCAAAAAAGGCTCACTTTATGATGAAAAAAAACTTCAAGCGGCAAAAAAAAGATTGATTGAAGTTATGGGACAAGATGGACAAATTGATTCAGTAGTTGAGATTAAAACTGAGTACCTTGATAATGGAAGTGTAAAAGTGACTTTTTATGCTAATGAGGGTGAAGAGATCATTATTAATAAGTTGAATTACAGTGGAATTAGTGGTTTAGGAGAAGAAGATTTTAATGAAGTTGTGGCAAATAAAGAGGCTCAGTGGATGGGTTGGTTTTATGGCAGAAATAATGGTGTTATGAAACTTCAAGATTTAGGCTATGATTATCTTCGAATACGTGACATATATATGCAACATGGTTATTTAGATGCAAAAATTGATAAACCATTTGTAAAGACAGATTTTCACAATTACACAGCAACAATGAGTTATCAAATTAAAGAGGGCTATATATATAAAATAAGTGCAATATCTATATCTCAAACAAAAGAAGTAGCTCAAGAGGAGCTTATTAGGGAAGTGATAAATTTAAATGTGAATGAAGCTTTTAATATTAAAACTTTTCGTGAAGATGCTCAACGCATCAAAGTTATTATATCAGATTATGGTTATGCATTTGCCCAAGTGGTTCCAGATTTAAAAAAAAATAAAAAAGATAATACTGTTGAAGTGATCTATAAAATTATTCCTGGTGAAAAAGTTAAAATTAGAAATGTTTTAATTTCTGGAAACACGCGAACATTAGACAGAATTATTAGACGAGAAATATATCTAGGTCCTGGAGATATGTATTCTCTAACTGATTTAACAGATTCTAGAAATGCATTGGGTCGTCTTGGTTTTTTTGATTCTCAAACTATTGAAGAGAAGCGTATAGATAACAAAACTATGGATTTGATTGTAAAAGTTAAAGAAGCATCAACTGGAAATATTCAACTTGGTGGTGGTTATGGTTCATATGGTGGTTTACTTTTAAATGTTGGTGTAAATGATAGAAATATATGGGGATCTGGTATAGATATAGGGCTCAAAGTAGAAGAATCAGAGACTACAAAGAACTATTCATTTAATATATCAAATAAAAAATTAAATGATAGTGATTTTAGTGGAAATTTCTCAATTTTTCATTCATCTTATGAGTATAATGATTATACTGTAAATACTGATGGTCTTTCTATTGGTACTGGTCATAAATTTTCAAGATTTGTTAATGGATACTTAGGCTATAGTTATTCAAAAAATAATTATAATTTAGATGACGATTTTGATGATGGTGGGCTTGGATTCTTTTTTGAAAGTTATGCCAAAAGTTCTATAACGATTAGTGCCTCATTTGATAATACAGATGATTATTATCTTCCTCGCGAGGGTTTTGTTTTGAGTCAAAATTTTGAAAAAGCGGGACTTGGAGCAGAATCTAATTATTTCAAATCTCGTACAAAATTTTCAAAATATACAGGCTTAGAAGATTATGTGGGTTTTGATGCTATCTTTAGATACAAAGCTAGATATAATTTTGTTGCGGATAATGGTTATTTACCAGTTGCAGAGCGTTTTTATATGGGTGGCATAAGCTCTGTACGTGGATATGAATCATACTCTCTTTCTCCAACTATTATTGAAGATGATGCGACTGAGAGACGAGTTGGTGGTGAACAAACATTTTCTAACTCACTAGAGCTTAGTTTGCCATTAGTTCCAAAAGCCAAGATGCGTATAGTTGTTTTTGCAGATTGGGGATTTATAGGTGATAGTGATATAACTGAGTATTCGCGTGGTGGTTATGGAGCTGGATTAGAGTGGTTTTCTCCAGTTGGACCAATTCAACTCATATTCGCACAACCTTTAAATGAGCAATTTGGTGATAAAACATCTACATTTGAATTTACTATGGGACAAAGATTTTAAGAAAATATTATTTTAAAATCTTTATCAAAAAGATGTGATGGCACCTTTAATTCTTTTAATTCCTCTTTACAAAGATACATCTCTCTAGCTGATTTTATCATAAGATTTCCATCTTTAATAGAGCATTCAAAATCAATATTTCTAGGTCTATGGTTTAGTAAATATATACTAAGTGTTAATAGATAACTTAAAGTATTTAAAGCGTTTAAATCAGGTAATAACATCTTATATTCTTCAACATGAGCTATTGATGGTAATTTTCTTTTAGCATACCTTAGAAGTGTAGAGATTAGAACCATTTGTTTTTGTGTGACACCATATTCTAATTCACTTTGAACTAAGTAGTAACTATGTCTATTTTGAGCATATTGATGGATACTTCCACCAGATGGATATAGTTTTGCACTAATAGCTAAATCATCTCTATATCTCTCATCTAAATCAAATTCATCTTTAAGTAGGTCAAAAAGATTTTTAACTAATTTGTTTAAATTATTTGCATATTCTCGATCTTTTACGTGCAGGTCTAAAATATTTCTAATGGATGTATTGTAATTAACAGGAAATCTATCTTTTGAATTACGCAACAAATCACTTAGATAAACTCCTTCTCGGACTCCTACCCCACTTGTAACGAATATTTCAGTTGATAATTTCTTCATAACCCTTTGTAATATCAAAGCTCCTGGTTTAATTATATCAAACCTGTTTGCTTTAATATATAGATTTTTTAGTTCTTCTTCATCAGCTTCTAAGATATTTTCTATTAAATGTTTATAGCTCTTTGCATTATATTCAAAAGCATGAAGTTTTTTAAGAGGAAAATCAATTTGTTTCATAATTGATGTAGATAAAGCTCTAGAAGTCCCACCAACTCCAATGAGCTTATTTGTATGGATATTATTTAGTTCATAAAGTTTATCATCTATATATTTTTTAGCACCCTTAATATCACCTTTATCAAAAAAAAGTTCTTTTAATCTAACTGTTCCAAGATTAAGTGATATGGTCTGTTTAATATTTTTGTTATTTATAAAAGCAAACTCTGTTGAACCACCACCAATATCAATGCATAAAGCATCCTCTTGTGGTGGTAAAAGGTTTGCACATGCTATACCACCTAGATATGCTTCTCTTTGGCCATCAATTATTTTTATTTTGAGTTTTAACTTGTTATATACTCTATGTAAAAATTCTTTTTTATTTGGGGCATCACGAAGTGCGGAAGTTGCAACACATAAAGTTTTTCGTGCTTTGAATGAAGCTATAATATTTACAAAGTCACTTAGAGCATTAAATGCTCTATTCATAGCATCCTCTTGGAGGTTATTGCCATTTTGGTAAGCATGTTGACTAAGACGAACTTTTGATTTTGATTCATAAATTATATGAAATGCAAATCTGCTAGTTTTTTCATAAATAACCATTCTAACTGAGTTAGAACCGATATCAATAATAGCTGTTCGCTTAGACAATTTATGCTTCTTCTTCTTCTTTTAATATATTTTTATATTTGAATTGAAGCTCAGTTATAGACTCTACATTATCTTTATCTAAAACTATACAATCAACAGGACACACAGAGATACAAGCTGGTTCATCATAAACCGTTATGCATTCAACACATCTATCTGGATCAATGTAATAAATTGGATCACCCTCTTCAATAGCAGTTGTTGGGCATTCTTCTCTACAAGCATCACATGCTATACACTCATCATTTATCAATAGAGCCATTTAAAAAACCTCATTTAATTTTATCTATTGGATTTATATCAAAAGTAAGCTTTAGTTTATCTTTTGCTAGCAATTATACATGATAATTTAGAATTAATTTGTAAAGTCGCTCTTGTTCCTGTTATACCATCAGTTCTATTTTTTAATGTTATATTTGCTCCTAATGCATCAGCTGCACTTTTTGCTAAGAATAATCCAAGTCCAACACCACTTTTATCTCCTTGTCTTTGAAATGGCGCAAATAAATCTATACTCTCATCAATACCAATTCCCTCATCAATAACTTCTATAAGTAATCCAAAATCATCTTGAGAACTTTTTATTAATACAGTTGAATTCACAGGAGTAAATTTTAAAGCATTTTGTAAAAAATTTTGTATAATTTGATTTAATAAACCTACTTGTAGCATTGCCATAAATCCATTTGGTTGAAAATCTATATTTAAAACTTTACCTTCATTTTCTGCAATCAAACGAAAATCATTAGATTTATTCTTCAAAAACTGTATGATATCTACCTCTACAGGTTTTTCTAGCTGAATTCCCTCTTGTCGGCCAACATATAAGATATCTGACACGATTTTATTCATCTCATCAACAGTTTTATTTGTAGTATTGATGGCATCAATATATTCATTCGCCTCTCGTTTTTTCAATAAGGTGACTTGATTTTTTAGTTTTATTACTGCTAGGGGAGTTTTTAGTTCATGTGCAGTACCAATAAAGAGTTCTTTTTGATATTTAATAAAATTTTGAATTCTAAGGATTAGATGATTTATAGTCTCACCTAATGGAATAAACTCCTCTGGAAGCTCTTCAACTATAACAGGTCTCATAAGATGCTCATTCATGTTTGCTAATTTATCTGATAATGTTTTAACAGGAGTAATTAATATTTTTGATAGAGCTACGGCATAGATTATAACAAGTCCAAACCCTACAATATTTATCATAACAATATAATTA
>WFPU01000229.1 GCA_015487435.1 Sulfurimonas sp. | reverse complement strand
ATCTTTTAGAACTAACTCTACTGCTCTATTTCCAAAAAAAGGAAGTGCAATTATTACAATTAAAATAATAACTAATAGTATGGTTAATGTTTTTTTCATATATGCATTATATATTAATAAGTTTAATAGATGATTGGTTTAAAAAAAATGGAGAATTAAATAGCGATCCCCAGTCGAGCTGAGGACAACGAATTTGTAGTTAAAAAAACGATTAACGCTTAGAGAACTGACGAGAACGACGCGCTTTACGCTTACCTGGTTTCTTACGCTCAACAACACGAGAATCACGAGTCATCATGCCCTCAGGCTTAAGAATTGCTTTAATCGCTGGATCAAATGCAACTAGTGCACGAGAGATACCATGACGAAGAGCATCAGCTTGACCACCAAAACCACCACCTAATGTAGTAGCAACGATATCAACTGAACCATCTTGTTTAGAAAGAACTAAAGGTTGTTTAACACGAAGTTTCTTAGCTTCGAGTCCACCTAACCATGCGTCTAATGAAAGACCATTTATTATCATTTTTCCACTACCTGGAGTTAACCATACTTTTGCTATAGACGCTTTACGACGACCTGTTGCATATATTTTATTTGCCATAAATCAATCCTTACTTAGCTAGTTGTGCAGTGTGAGGGTGTTCTGCACCTGCATATATTTTTAATTTTTTAAGCATTTTAGCACCAAGCTTAGTTTTAGGAAGCATACCACGAGCAGCTAATTTAAATAGTTTCTCAGGATTTTTCTCTAAAAGCTCAGTCATTTTAACGCTCTTAGTTGAACCGAAGTAACCTGAATGAGAAAAATACTCTTTATTATTAATTTTACCAAGACCATTAAATTTAGCTCTTGATGCGTTGATGATAACTACATAGTCACCACAGTCAATATTTGGAGTCCAACAGGGTTTTCTTTTACCGCGAAGAATAGTAGCTACTTCAGTCATCATACGACCAAAAGTTTTACCCTCAGCGTCTATTAGAACCCATTTTCGGTCTATTTGTTCTTCAGTTGCAATTTTTGTAAATTTCATTGAGAACCTTTCGTTATTATTTAAGTGCTGGAAGTATACAGTTATTAACTTATAACTTACTTAATTTTAGGTTTTTTTAAGTTTTCTTCTCCATCGTATAAAGCCTGTAATAGATAAAACTATTAACGCCATAGATACATAATCATTTATCCATACCCACCATGATGAGAAGAAGGTACCATCATGCAAAGTCAGCATTAGTGAATAAAATGTAGCATCTTCAAATTTGGGAAGTTTACTACCCATCTTAGAGCATGTAGTAAAGTACTCATTTGAGTTATCTAACTTTATTATATCACGAAACATATGTGGTGCATTTGCTAAAATACTCCAACTACCATCATATATCCTATTTGGAGCACCCATACCACTTACATATAGTATTTTGTCATCCCTTATCATGCGATAAGCTAAACCTTTACTTTCTAGCTCCCAATTTTCTAAATTTTCACTCTTATAAACTCCGTATCTATTTCCAATACGATATGTTTTTCCATCATAATCAACAGACCAAACATCATGTTTTAAGGAACTATACACAGGGGGTAAGATAGCATGAGGAATTGTTACTGAACTCATAAACGCTCTCAAACCATTAACGTGATCTAAAAAAACACCTGTAATTGCTAAAATAACAAATGGAATAATAGCGATTATAACAAAAGGATTCGAATGCCATCTTATTAATTTTCGAGTTAGCTTTGGTCTTAGTTTTTTGCGAATAAGCCACCAAATGATATAGCCACTAATTGCTAAAAATGACATGACAATCGCTCCATAATCATTTATTAAAAGAGATAAATCTCCATCAAACAACCCGCGTCCATAATGCAAATCTCGAATAAACCTTGAGAGTTTTATATCCTCTTTGAGTTGTGTTGAATCAATCTCAACAACACTACGGCTTAAAATTTTTGCACTACCTTTTTGAACTTGAACTAATTCATGTTTTTCAATTACTGCGATTATTTTGTTTTTTGATAAAGATATAGCGGTAATATATTCGCCCTGTAAAGAAAAAAGCTCCCATCTAGAATCTATAAGTTTGTAGATTCCATCAGATGTTGCAGCATATACTCCACTTTCATCACTTTTAATAGCTAAACATTGAAGATCTGTCATTTTTGCAAAACTGTTTGCACCATCATGACTTTCAAATATACCACGCTTACCACCTACAATACGATGAGCTTGATTAGTTGGATCTGCCCAGTGTGCTTCAAAAAGTTTTGCATCTGCTTTTTTTGTTACATCTGGAACATTTGTAAAAGTAGTACTGTATAAAAAACTCCACTTATCATGGTTAATGAAAAAGCCACTAACCCCTAAAATAAGCAAAACTAAACCTGCTGTTATCCCAGCAAATTTATGGAGTTTATGAAGTTTTACCATCTATACTCAAGTCCCCCGTAAAATTGACGAGGGTCACCTGGAGTATAACTATCTGACCACGAACCAGCACTTGCACTTACAGCATATCTCTCATCTGAAATATTAGTTATTTTTGCAAACACCCTTACACTAGGGCTATATGTATAATCAGCTTTTATATTTCCTATCATATATCCACCATATTTTTTATCATGGTCATCATTCATCCAATACGAACCAACATATTGATATTCAGCCATAACTCTTAAACCTTTAAGATACTCTGGTGTATATATTAAACGCGCATTTCCTAAGTGGTTTGGTGCCTTTGCAATTTCGTTATTTTCATATGTAGCATCATCTACATAATTATGTTTAGAGTATGAGTATGCAATATGTCCAGCCCACTCCTGTGTAGCTTGAACTTGTACCGTAGCTTCAATTCCCGTATGAATAGTACTACCACCATTGTCGTAATAATTGTCACCAGTTGCAATATTTTCATAACTTATTATTGTATCATCAACACTCATATAATAAGCCGTTAACTCTGTATAACTCTTTTCATTGAAGTATTTTTTTACACCAATTTCATATGTGTTTGAATTCTCAGGGTCTAAAGTAACCTCTTCATACCCAACACTCATAGAGTAAAGCCTAGAAGCTTGAGGAATGCGAAAACCATTTGCATAACGAACATATATATTCATATCTTCTGTAGGTTGATAGCTAAGTGAAAGTTTTGGACTTAGATGTGAAAAGTCATCTTTTCTGTCAGCTCGGCGGTAGTATGTATTTGATGTATCAGTGCTATCTTGGTCAAGATTATTTGTGTAGTCATAATGATTATAATCATAACGCAAACCTGCTGTTAACATAATATTATTTGCTATGTTATACTCCGCA
The DNA here is from genome assembly GCA_015487435.1 of Sulfurimonas sp. Classification (GTDB taxonomy): domain Bacteria; phylum Campylobacterota; class Campylobacteria; order Campylobacterales; family Sulfurimonadaceae; genus Sulfurimonas. The sequence goes on along the minus strand of WFPU01000229.1, from coordinate 27,475 downwards.
TGTATGTATGGTGCAATTGCCATATATGCAACATCGTAGTTGTATAATAACTCTGTTGGCTGAGAACTCGTTGTATAGTTTAGTGACGATTGAGTATATTCTGCATCAAACCCACCAATTAAACGACCCCAAGAAAAATCATGAGTATTTTTTTGTAAAAGTCCAACTGTCATTAATTCATTGTCATTAACTGGGTAGTTTGTCTTCCATGTAGCTACATACTGATTACGGTTATATCGTATATATGGAATAAATGTCATCTCTACATCATCTATAGAATAATTGTTCCACTCTACACTCAAACGTGCATAATCAAATTGTCTCATTACATCTACATTTTCCATAGCTGTAAAATATCCAGCATCATCACTTGCTTTTGTTGAGCCATTTTCAATATTTTCGTAATCTTCAAAACTATCCGCTTGCTGGGCATCTGTTACGCTTGTATTAAAAATAATCTTTAAATCATTTTCATCATCTATGATATGGTCATAACGAATATTTGCTTCAAAATGATCTGTAGAAGTATTATCGCGCCAACCATCACTATGCATATAACTTACATTTGCTCGGTATGCACTATTTTCATCAATCGTATCACTCATTTCTACTGAAGTTGAACTAAAACCATCACTACCAAACATCCCTTTAACAGAAACTTCTTTGTCTTTAGATGGCTTTTTTAATGACTTAACATTTATAACTGCGGCAACTGCATCTGAACCATAAAGTGCAGTACCAGCACCTTTTAATACTTCAACAGAAGTAGCACTTTGAAATGTAGTATATGCTAAACCATTATGATTAAAAAAACCAGATGACTGAACAGGTATACCATCTTGCATAAACAGATAATATGAACTTTTGTTCTCAGGCATACGGATTGCCGTGGTATGACCTATTACTGAACCTGTTTGTTCAATATGTACACCTGCAAGTGAATTAAGTAAATCTTTTTGAAAAATCACTTGGTCAAGTTCAATTTCCTTTTCACCTTTAGTGCCTATACTTACTGGTTGTTTAATAATAGATTCTTCTATACCTGTTGCAACAACACTTAGTGGTGCTAACTCTATAACTGATGATTCAGCTAAAAGAGTTATAGCTGATAATGATAATGCTATGATTGTTTTTTTCATTTTGTAATACTCCCCTTAAGTTGCCGAAATATTATCTAAGGAGTGTTACAAATCTGTTAAGTAAATTGAGCCTAGACCCTAAATAAAGTTTAAAGTTACGCTATTGTCGAGATTTCAAACTTGACTTGAAATCTAAATTTATATTTGCATTATTTTAACATTATCATGAAGTAGATAACAAAGGTAACCATTAACCTCATCACCAGTTATCTCTTTGATAGCTTTTACATAATATTTTACTTGTTTTATATGGTGCTCACTGTATGCCAAAGAACTTTTATAATCTATTACATTCCACTTACCAGAATCTTTTTTAACTAACAAATCTATGTAGCGAAGGTTATTTTTATAACGCAATGCTTTTTCTTTAAAACATTCTCCATCTATTAAAGTTTTAAACTCTTCATTTTGTGTAAGTAAATTTACTCTAGAAGTTAAATCATCTATCTCATTTTCATCTAAAGCATAACCATATTTATTTAGCATCATATCTTTAGCATGAAAGATTGAATCATTTTCAAAATTTGCCATCATCTCTAGCATATAGTGAAGTGCTAAACCAAAGTTTATCGATTTTAAATCTTCATCTTTTTCATCTTCGAGTTTTAATATATCGCTTTGAATTCCGTAATATAGTTCCTTGTACTCAATTTCTGTATATACCTCCAAGCTGGAGCTTGGGAACGAGGTAGAGTTTGCAGAGGTGGTTTCCCTACACTTTAACACACCGTTACTTCCAACACTAATATCCAAAATATCAAATACTGAATCTTTTGATTTTTTAATTAGAAACAGATTATCTCTAGCCCTAGTAAAAGCAACATATAAAGCATTTAGAGAATCTTCATAAACTAACGCTTTTTCTTTTTTTAAGGCATTTGCATAGTTGGCATCTAAATTATCTCGCCCTTTTATACGCAAATATATATTTTGTAATTTTATCCCATCATACTCATATATGATACTTTCACGATTTGGCGGAGCTTTTTTGAGTCTATCCATCACTATCACATGCTCATATTCCAAACCTTTTGATTTATGAACGGTTAAAACTCTTACACCTCTAAGTTCACTCATTGCAGCACTCATATCTATTCGCTCATATTCAAAAAGTAAGGACTCTATATCTTGACACGATGAGACTAAATTTAAAAATCTAAGTAGATTAAAATCATCATTAAAAAGATTATATCTCTCTATAACTTTTTTAACAATATCTAGAAGTTTATTATTATTTAAATCAACTCTATCAATTGATTTTACTTCTTGGTTTATTAGAGCGAAAAAATTGTGTTTGTATATATCTTCATTAAAATACAAATACTTTAAATACTCTAAAATCGCTTTCACACTCTGCTGATTTATCAATTTTGTTGTTGTCTCAGTTACAACTTCAATTCCCTCGTCTTGGAGTTGTAGTTTTACCTTCTCTCCATCCCCGTTTGTAGCACAAAGAATAGCAATTTCATCTATGTTTGCACCAAGCTGGATTAATCTTTTTACTTGGGTTGTGGTTTCTTCTAGAAGCTCATCACTTTGTATAACCTCAACATATCCGCCATTAGCACCATCTCTAACTAATTGATCTTTGTAATCTTTAATTTTTCCATTAAAAACTTTGTTAACAAATTTTATCACCTCTTTTTGCGAACGATAGTTTGTAAGTAGTTGCTCTTTTTGAGTTGAATTTTCTCGTGCTACTTCATCAAATAAAGCGGACACTCCGCCACGAAATCTATATATAGACTGTTTTACATCTCCAACAAAGAAAAAACTACCATTTTCAAACACACCATTTCCAGAAGTTATCTCATTTATGAGTGGTTTTAATATCTCATACTGCATAATAGAAGTATCTTGAAACTCATCAAGTAACATATGTTCTATTTGTGAATCAAGTCTAAAATATAAAAACTCACTGTCCACTCGCTCTTTTAAAAGATAATGCACAAGTACGGTTACATCATTAAAAGATAGTTCACTATCATCCATATAGAGTGCTTTTTTTGATTTCTCATATATATCTACAAGTTCATTTAAAGCGTAAAAAAAATTTTGCTCACGAGCACGGTTATGCTCTTTTATGGCATCTTGAATTTTTGTTAAATGAATATCCATCTCTGGTGTGTAACACTTTTTATAAGTTGAGTACTCCATTGTCTCACGACCTATCCAAGCCTTTGCACTTAACTCATCAAAACTATCAGCTTTCATACCATTTAGAGCAGTTTTTGAAGCCGCCTTACATGAAAACACTATAGTTTGCAACTCTTTAAAGCTACTCATAGCATCCACTTCAAACTTCCATAAATCTTGTTTTACAAATTTCAAATGAGTCAACTCTTGTTTTTTTGCATAAAACTGATCAAGTAGAGTGAAAATATCACTAAGTCTCTTTTTTGATTGAAGTGAGAGTGTGATGAGAGTCTCTTTTTTGCCAGCAACACTAACCTCTTTTAAAAAACGAGATAAAAGTTTGAGTTCATGTTGAGAACTAAATGTTGAAAAATCTGGCATTAGTGAAGTATATAGTGAAAACTTTCTCAAAATATGAGTAAAAAAACTATCTATTGTCATGATTTTAGTGTTTGAATTTAAAAATTCAGCTAAAAGTTTTTGACGATTCTCAAGCAAATACTCAAGAGATAATCCTGTAACTTCTGCTATAACATCTAACTCACCACGATTCTCCAACTCTTCAAGAGTTAAAACAACCCTCTCTTGCATCTCACGCGCTGCTTTATTTGTAAAAGTAAGTGCTAATATCTTAGATGGCGATGCACCTCCAAACATAAGTGAAAGGTACCGAACAACAAGCATAAAGGTCTTACCACTACCTGCACTTGCTTCATATGCTAGGTTATTTATAAATTTACTCATTTGAGATAGTTTACTCTTTCTTTTCTTCATATACACCATAAAATCTATCTATTGAATCTTCAGACTCACCTAATTTTAAAGGATTATTTTTTATATAATTATACACAAGAATAAAAGGCTCATCATCTATTATACTTTTAGCATAATAATCATCTGCCCAAAATTTTCCATTTTTATCTAGTTTTTCATTAATAAGTTTAGCACTTAAGTCTTTGATTTTTTGAATAACTGTTGAGATTTCATCAAATGGCTCTAGAAGTAGATGCACATGATTTGGCATTACTGCAAAAGCTTCTAATTCATATAAATCTTTATTTTTACCCTTTAAAAAATCACTCATTAAGACTAACACTTCATCATTTAAAAAAGCACCAGTTTTTGAAGCATCTAAATAATTATCTATCTCTAGTTGTTTTTTAGAGTTTGGCTTATCTTGTAGTGATAACTTTTTTAAAGACTCATCTGTGCTTTCATTTGTACGAAAAGTTATAAATTGATAGTTGTGTCCTTTTTCTATATGTGGAAGATGGTTATTTTGCATCTAAAAATCCTTTTTATTTTTATAAGTGAAAGCTTAGCCAAAAATTTGAATATTTTGGCATATTTCTACATTTTTGCGAGAGGTATATTTTTTCATTTTTAAAATTGTATTTTAGGAGCCAGATAATAATCTATATTGTCAAAATTAAGTATTCCATAATACTGCTTAGATTTTAATTTATTCCGATCTCTTTTAAAAAATTTATGAAGTGGACTTCTTGCATAACCTAGATTCCAAATCAAGTTTGGAATGACGAAAGTTCGGGTATGTCGTCATTCCGTGCTTGACACGGAATCTAGTATCTATAATATATTGTTTTAGTTCTTGATTTTGTACTTCACAATATTCATAGATAACATTATCCATCTAAGCTACTCTCTGCCACACATAATCTTATAATCACAAAACAAACAGTTTTTTACATCTTCACATTTAACAAAATCAATTGTCTCTAAAGCTAATATATCTTTTATATTTGATTCTAGTACTGCTAATTTTTCTTCCAAAAAAGCCTCTGAGGCTATTTTATTTTCTTTTAAATCATAATAGCCACATCTTATGTTATCTCCAAACTGCGAAGCTAGCAGATAGTAAAATTCTAGCTGAAAATCAGTAGCATCTGTAAAACTATTTTTGTTGTAAATTGGATAATTGCCCGTTTTATAATCAAGCACACATATCTCATCTCCACGCTTATCAATTCTATCTATTTGACCATTTAGAGTTACACCAAACATATCTACTTTTAAACTTTTTTCACACATCTCTACATGCCAGCCATTTTTAAATCTTTTTACTTCATTTTGGCTAAATTCAATCATCTTTCTTTTTTGCAAAGAGATTAGGTATTTGTCTAATTCACTCTCTCCACATGCCTCATCAAGTTGTTTCTCTATATCTCTTAAAAGTTCATCAGAATTTGTGTATGAGTTTTGATTTTCATACACCTCTTTTAGTGCTAAGTGAACTGCATTACCTATCTCGTATTCTTCAGGCATATCTTTTGGTATGCGATGCCCATCTAAATGTTCTACATATTTGAAATAAAATTTTCTTTTACAGGTAAGATATGTTTTTAGTTTTGATGCTGAGATAGGTTTATGCTTAAAATCATAAGTTCCAGATATTTCATCACTATCCTTTTTCTCATGTGACGGAGATTTATCAAATAAAATTTTAGTGTACTCTCTTTCATCATATAGATTTTTTTCTTTAATATCTAACTGTTTTAAAAATCTACTCTCAAAAGATTCACTTGATTTTACAAAACTGATAGCTACCTCTTTGGATGAGTTTATCAACATCTCATAATAATGTTTTTGTAAATTTTCTCTGTCACTCATAGTTGGAAGATTAGCCATCTCTCTTATTTGAGTATTTAAAAACATATCTTTATCACTTCTTTTTGGAACATTTGAATCACTAAAATCAACTATTATTAAAGCATCAAACTCTACACTCCTAGTCTCAAGCACACCCATCACTGTTATCTTACCACCAGAGACATCATCTAGGCTTCTACTTGAGAGTCTTTGCATAAAAACAGACAATGCAGATTTAACTGTCATCTCACTCATAAACTCAAGAACTTTTTTAAAACTATAAAGCTCCTCTTCATAAATCTTTTTTACCCTTTTATCACTAAAAAACTCTTTGTAGTTACTCAAAAATTCTAAAAGATTTACTTCATTGACACTTTTATAATATATGCCAAATAAAGAACTATAAAATTCATCTCCAACTCTATCAAGTCGCGCTTCATTCTCCTTAGAATCTTGTTCTATCTCTTGGCACGAGGCATTTAGTTTTTCATAAAGTTTTGTTTGATTAAATGGCTCACCCATTGCAAAGTTAAAATTTGATTTATCATCAAAACTTCTTAGCAGAGTCGCAAACTTTTCATCTGGTAAAATTACTGCTATATCTTCTGCTTTGTACCCTTTTTTTATAAACTCATATACTTTTTGTTTTACAAATGCAACTTGAAGTAGTTGTTCACTAAAAGAGCAACATAATATGTTTGAGTTATCTATAATTTTTTCTTTTTTTATTATCTCATTTTTATTTAGTGATATTAAATATTTATAATTTGGCTCCAATTTAATTTCTAACTCAAAAAATTTACTTTGCATCTTAGCGTTAAATCTAGAAGTTTTAAATATAATATTAAGCTCACTATACTCTTTACATCTCATCAAAAGTTCAAACTCAAAGTTTGTTATATGCCCATCTACATATATCTCTATATATTTATGAGATGAGGCATAAGACTCATTAAATTCATATAACTTAGGTAAAAATATTTTATCTAATACCTTCTGCTTGGAGCATAGTTTTTCATACCTTTTGTAGAGCTCTTGAAGTATCTCTATATGTTCTTCAAACTCTGCATAGATATCGTTAGAAGCTAGGTTGTCTATCTCATATTTTTCATTTGCCAACTCTTGGAAAAATTTAAAAATATATGAGCTGTTTTTTGTAAAGGTAAAAAAGTTTCTTTGTATTTGTAGGTTCTCAAATGACTTAAACTCTGAAGCTTTTAAAAGAAGTAATATTCTTGTGTCATCATCAATAGGTTTAAAACCTTTAACTACACATAATTTTGAGATAAACTCCCCCATCGTTATAAAATTAGGTAAAAAAAGAGTTTCATTATCTATCTTAAATAATTCATGTCTAATAGCACGAGCTGATGGCAAAATTATTGTAGTTTCATTCATGCGTATATTATATCATTTTGAGTATAATCGCACTTATGATATATGATTTTTTAATTATTGGAGCTGGTAGTGCTGGGTGTAACTGCGCTTATGTTTTAAACAAAGCTGGTAAAAAAGTTGCTATTGTTGATAAAGAGGGTATATGTGCAGGGGCTAGTGGAGCAGCTGGTGCTTTTCTCTCGCCACTTCCTGGTAAAAAAAATTCATACAACTCATTAGTAAATACTGCACTAGAGTATTCTATAAATTTCTATGAAAAACTACTTCCAAACTCTGTTACTAAAAAAGGTGTATTAAGAGTTCAAAACGATAATTTTGATAAAACAAAACTCAAAGATAATGCTATAGATTATGAGTACAAAAAATTTGAACAAATTGAGGGTTATTTTTATAAAAATGCAGCCATAATTAGTCCATCTGAAATATGTCATAAACTGCTAGAGGGATGTGATTTTTTTCTCTTAGATGTATCAAAATTAATCTACAAAGATGGAATCTATCATATTAAAGATTTAAAAGCAAAACAAATCATACTAACTCAAGGTGTTAATACGCCAATAATAAGTTATCCCTATGTTAAAATATCACCAGTATTTGGAGTTAAAATAGATATTAAAACTTCAACCACTGTTCCCTTTAACATACATAAATCTATCTCAGTATCGACAAATAAAAAAGATGGCACGGTAGCTATTGGAGCGACTAGCGTAAATCATTTTCTTGAAGGTGTTGAATGTATTACTACATGTGATAAATGTATCTTTCTTATAGATAACGATGAAGAAGATATTAAATCTCTTTTAAGTCAAGCAGATGAACTTATAAATTTAAAGGACTTAGAGGTTATTAAAGTCTATAAAGGAGCAAGAGCTACTATTAAAAGTTATTTTCCTGTGGTTGGAAAAATTATTGATTATGATCAATCAATTAAAAAATATCCCTCTATTAAAAATGGAACAAAAATACCAAGTGGTTTATTGGAGTATTATCCTAATGTTTATACATTAAACGCTTTAGGCTCAAGAGGATTTGTTTTTGGACCATATTTGGCAAAGATTTTAAAAGAAAATATTTTAGATGATATGATGATACCTAAAGAGGTATCATTAGAGAAACTTTTTTATAAGATGGCGAGAAAAAAAGCTTAGTACTCGTAAACTTGCTTTTGTCTTGTATCAGCTTTTACATTGTAAAATCTTTGTAATTCACCAACATTTATTTTAGCCATAATATTCCATCTTCCTTCAATAGGGAGTTTTATACCACTAAAAGTATAAACTCCATCTTTTATATCAGGATTTAATAACTCTTGATCATTCTTATGGTTATTTGGACGAGTTATTACCACTTTAATCTTTGCATCATCTATATTTTCGCCAGATAGGTTGGTTACCCTGTATTTTAATTCAGAGTTTTCAACGCTTAAGCCATTGTTTAAATATTCTACCTTGTATTTTTCATCAAAAGCAATGCGAGCTTTTATTAAGTCATTTGCCTTGGCATCTGCTTCATGATATCCCATCATATATGTATCACTTTTCTCAACTGGAAGTTTATTTGCTACAACTATGGTAGCGATACAAGATCCAAAAATAAATATTATAGATGCTCCAATAACATATGGCCAAATCTTACCACTTTTTAATAAATTATCCATATTTTTTTTGCCTTGCATAAAATATTTTTCTTTTTATATACATATATATTCCAATAATTACAATGCCATAAAATAGTATCTTAACAGCTAATATAGAATATTGATTTGAATTTCCTATTGCATTTTCTAAAGTGATACCCTTAGACTCAGCTATTTGCTCTGCAATATCAGCGTAACCATTAAACATAGCTGCACTGTATTTACCAATAACTTCACCTTTTTTTGATTTTTGTGCTAGTAAAGGCAAAATTGAACCTCCGCTAGTCATATCACTGAAATTCATATTTAATAATGCAACTACAAATGCTTGTACTGATGAAGAGATAGGGCTTAAAATTTGTTTTTTATCAAAATATTTATATAAAGATGATGGATGGGCATAGATATCAACTTTTGAATCCATCTCTGAAAAAGTTAAAAGAATTGTTGGCTCGTTAAAGTTTTTCATTAGTTCTTTTTCATAGCTAACTATATTTTTTTCATCAGGTAATTCTTTTAACATTATAAGCCTTAAGGATATTCCTGTTTTTAAATATAATTCTGAACCAAGCTTATCGATTGATTCATTAAACTTAGGATTAAAGATAACTTCATCTTTATATAAATATTGAGCACTTAGTGTTGTCTGAAAAAACATTGTAAGCATGAGGGCACAAAGCCCTCTATAAAAAAAGTTCAAAAAATTTCCTAACCTATAAATAGGTGATTTGGTGTAAGAACTGCCCAAGCAGTATAGATAGCTGAGATTACTAAACCAATTGTAATTAATTTATCCATCATTAACTCCCTTACTTAACATCAACGATATGGTCAGAACGAATAGAGCCATTACCGCTAATACCTGATTTGATATCTGTTGCATTTACAACTTTATAATAGTTGTTCATATTTTCATTTTGAACAGATAATCCCCATATTGTTAAACCAGCAAGTATACTTAAAAGAAGTGCTGTAGCTATCAACATTCCAGTAATACCATTAAGACCAAATACGCTTCTATTTTCATTCATGCCAGACCCCTTATTCGCTTAAGCTGTTAATGTATGCGCCAACAGCTTCTTTTTGTTTATCGTTAAGTCTATTAAATGCTGGCATTTCACCTATAGCACCTTTTTTACCACGATTAAGTACATCAACTGTAAAAGCTGGCATATCATATGTAGTTAAGTCAGGGCTCATTCCACCCATACCTTTACCGTCCGCACCATGACATGAAGCACAAGAAACTGCAAATGCTTCTGAACCTGTTTCCCCACTAAGTCCATTTTTTACATATATAGCAATATCAAGTGCATCAGCTCCTGAAGCAGTTCCCGCTGGCATTTCACCTAATGGATAGCCAAGTCCTTTAGAACCATTATTGATTACATCAACAATAGCTTTTGCAGAACCCCACTCATTTAAGTCAGTTGATTTACCATCAATACCATCAGCAGTAAGTCCATGGCAGATTTTACATTCTGCTAAATATACAGATTCACCCATGTTAATCATATATTCAGCTTTTTGTGTTTCTGAAAAATTAGCCATTTTTTCATTAAAATCTTTCTCAAACTTATTATTATGAACAACAACATCTTCGTTGTATTCACCTATCTGAGAATATGCGTTTACAGGATAGCCAACTGTAAAATACCACATACCCCATATAATGGTAAGTAAAAATGAGATTGCCCAACCAAAAGGCAACTCGTTTCTATACTCGCCAATACCGTCCCAAGTTTGATCAACTAGTTCACCATCTGCTGTGTCTGTTTGCATTTGACGAACATACTTAATTACAACAAGAACTGTAATTATTACAAGCGCTACTGCTCCCACAATTGTTAGTATGTTTATAATATCACCATTCAAACCACCCTTAGATCTAATTACAGATATGTAAGTAAATCCAAGCATTGATGCTATTATGATAATCCCCCAAAGATAAAGCTTATTCATATATCTCTCCTATTTCTCATTATCTCTTGATCTAGCTGATACGGGTGTATCAGTTACATCATCATTTAGTGCAATATCTGCATAATCTTCATAATCATGTCCATCTACATCTTTTCTTGCAGTATATAAATGATATATATACCCATACAGGGCAATAACCAATCCTGCTATTAAAATAAAATAACCATAAGCTTGAAGTTGTGCAATATCCACTATAAACCTTTACTACTTAAGACTGTTCATATATGCAATTATTGCAACGATTTCAGGAATCTGACCGTTTGCAACTGCATCTTTAACATCTTGATCTTTCATATCTGCCACGATGAGTTTTGCTTCAGCTAAAGCTAAAGAATGAGCATCTGCAACACTTTTTCCCATTTTAACAATCACAGTTGACCCATCTTTCATAGGTACTGGTTTGTTATAAGGAACTGAAAAGAACTGGGCTACTGTCAATTGTTCTGCAAAAGCAGTATCTATATCAGCTATATTTGTATACATCCAAGGATACGCAGGCATAATAGAACCTGGAACAACTGCAATCGGATCTTTCATATGATTTTCATGCCAGTCAGTAGTACGGTAATTACCTACACGCCATAAGTCAGGACCAGTTCTTTTTGAGCCCCAAAGAAAAGGACGATCATAAGCATATTCTCCACTTAGTGAGTAATCACCATAACGGTCAGTCTCTGATTTAAATGGACGAACTAACTGAGAGTGACATCCATTACAAGAATTCTTGATATATACATGGCGTCCAGCCAGCTCCAAAGTGGTATATGGTTTAGTACCTATTACAGGACGTGATTGCTGAGCAAAACTTGGAAGAATTTCAACAATACCAGCAAAAGCAATCGTTAAGAACACAACTACCGCAAAGAAGAACGGATTTTTTTCTAACCAATGAAACATAATTTAATCCTCCCTTGCTTAAGCGCCCATAGGCGAAGCAGATTGTAGCTCAGATTCCTTAACAGGACGAGCAGACATAGTTTTATAAATATTATAAGCAAACATTAAAAAACCAACTAAGTATAATAAGCCACCAACACCACGAATTATGTAGTAAGGTTCAAGTACAGTTACTGTGTCGATAAATGAGTAAGCTAGGTTACCAAATTCATCGTGAGCACGCCACATCATACCTTGAGTAATTCCTGCAATCCACATAGAGGTAAAGTATAAAACAACACCTACAGTTTGAATCCAGAATTGTATAGCCATTAAGCTTTTTGAATATATTTCACGCTTAAATACACGAGGTGCCATATGATAAAGTGCCGCCATAATCATGAATCCAACCCAACCAAGAGTACCATCATGAACGTGACCAACAACCCAATCAGTAAAGTGAGCAATTGCATTAACTGATTTAACAGCTTGAATTGAACCCTCTAATGTCGAGAAAATATAGAATGTAGAACCAAGAATCATAAACTTAATTAATGGAGATGCTGCAACTTGTTGCCATTCACCCTTCATTGTAAGAAGCATATTGATAGCTGAACCCCATGATGGTAAAATAAGGATTACTGAAAAAATAGAACCCATAGTTTGAATCCAATCAGGGACTGTTGAAAATAAAAGGTGATGACCACCAGCCCAGATATAAATAAACATTAGACCCCAGAACGAAAGTAAAGATAATTTATAAGAATAAATAGCTTGACCCGATTCTTTTGGTAGGAAATAATAAATCATTGCAACAATAGGAACAGTAAAACCAAATGCAACTGCATTGTGACCATACCACCATTGTACTAATGCATCATTTGTACCAGCATACATAGAAACCGAATGATACCATGCGCCAATTCCACTTGTACCATCAGCGGCTACACCCATAATTGTAGGTATTGCCATGTTATTAAATAAGTAAAGCATAGCTATACCTAAGAATGTAGCAATATAGTACCAAATAGAGATATACAGTGACTTCTCACGACGAATACCAATAAGACCAAATATACTTAAACCAAATAATATCCAAACAACAACGATTGCAATATCAATTGGCCACTCAAATTCAGCATACTCTTTTGAAGTAGTAATACCCATTAATAGAGTAACAACAACTGCTACAACACCTACTAAATATAACCAAAAGTGTAGTTTCCCTATAAACATCAAAAAGCTTGATTCAGCCATTGACACTTTTAACACTCTTTGACCGACATAATACCAAGTAGAAAAAATACCACTTAAAGTAAAACCAAAAATTACTGCATCTGTATGCAGCGGACGAAGACGACTGTAGTTAATATATTCAGCAATAGCTAAATCACTCCCGTTTAACACAGGGAATGCAAGTTGAAATGCCAATATTACACCGACAAGCATACCTACTATACCTAACACAATGGTAGTAAACATGAACATCTTTGCAACTGTATAGTCGTACTCTAATGGACGATTCTCCATATTTAGACTCCTTAAAGATTCAAAGCAATTAGGTCTTTTTAGATAAAACTTTATCTAAAAAGACCAATTAACATCAACATGCTATCTTAATAATTATTTAATTTTTCTTAATTAGTGACCAATTAGTGACACTTATGTTTATTTATGATTAAGACTACACAATTAAGGCTGATTTTTTTTATAAGTGTCTATTGTTTTGTATGATCTCTATAAAATTTTTAAAAATATATGCACTCTCTTTAGGACCAGGACTGGCTTCTGGATGATGTTGAACTGAAAATATAGGTTCATCTTTATATTTTAAGCCCTCTATTGTATTATCAAATAGATTTATATGTGTTACCTCTGCAATCTCTGTAATATTATTTGGAACATTATAATTATGATTTTGTGCAGTAATCTCTACTAAACCGGTTTCTTGATTTTTAACAGGGTGATTTCCACCATGATGACCAAATTTTAATTTGTATGTATCATATCCATGAGATATTGAAAGAAGTTGATGCCCAAGACAGATTCCAAACATAGGAATTTTAGCTGTAATTAGTTTTTTAATTTGTTCTTGTTCTTTTTTTAGCACAAGTGGATCACCAGGCCCATTTGATAAAAATACACCATCAATCTCTTTTTCATTATATTTATTTATCAAGTCATCTGCTTTAAAATCATTTGACAATACTTCAACACCAATATTTGCATTTACAAGCTCATTTAAAATATTTTGTTTTACACCAAAATCAATTACGGCTATTTTAACTAAAGCTTGTGGAGCTTTTTTGTATTCAAATTTAGTGCTTGAATAAGTTGATTGTGTATGGGTATAAGATTTTTTTGTACTAACTTGCTCTATGTAGTTTATATCTTCAATTCTAGGAGAATTTTCTAATATTAGTTTTAACTCATCTTTATCACTAATCTCAGTTGAAGCTACTATCATCATAGCCCCCTCATCTCTAATCATCTTAGTTAAATATCTTGTATCAACATCACAAAGACCTATTACATTGTGCTTAACTAAAAAATTACTTAATGAGTCATCTGCACGAAAATTTGAATATCTTTTTTGATATTTACGAACTATCATACCTTTAGCATGTGCAGCAAAGCTTTCCATATCCTGATCATTTACGCCAACATTACCAATCTCTGGCATAGTGAATGTTACAAACTGCCCGGCATAAGACGGATCAGACATAATCTCTTGATATCCACTCATAGATGTATTAAAAACTATTTCACCTACGCTTGTTCCTTTTGCTCCAAAACTATTTACTTCTAAAAAAGTGCCATTTTGAAGATATATGTATGCTTTAGACATTTTTGTCTCCCTTTTTTGAAAAATAATTTTCAAAAAAAATCTCCTCACTAAAGTTTTGCTCTTGGCAAAAAATATAATTATTCATTACTCCATCCCTCTTTTATTCATCTCTTCGCGATAAATTTTTTCATAAAGAATATCAAATTCATCTGTACCTGGAATATAACGTTTTTTATATGAATGTATTTTATCCATAACTGCTTCATCAACCTCTGATGCTTCCGCTATAAAAGAGGTTATAGAGTTATATATACTATTTTTTATACGATTTTCCGTAACATCAAAATGGATTAAATCTTCTTCATATAATTCATCTAAAATTTTATGAGCTATATCAGAATAACGCTCTTCGTAGTTTAATATAACACCAAATTCTGGTGCTAATTTTTTCTTAATCATAAAAAATAGTTGACGCTCGTCTACTAAGTTAAACTCTATCTCTTCTTCATTATCATCACAAATATCACCAACTTTATCATCTAGTGCCATCTCAAGCTGTACACTATTAAGTAATATCTTTTCTGCTTCAAGGGATACGGCTTCAAGTCC
The DNA here is from genome assembly GCA_015487435.1 of Sulfurimonas sp. Lineage (GTDB taxonomy): Bacteria > Campylobacterota > Campylobacteria > Campylobacterales > Sulfurimonadaceae > Sulfurimonas. Next base: position 12,303 of record WFPU01000229.1, on the reverse strand, counting down.
TTTTGTCATAGTAACTACACCACTTTTATTTAAGTCAATTGCTATTTTAGATGCTATATGCGGAATAGTTTTTAATGAAATTTTCATGTCAGGCCTTAGTTAAAATAAATAAATTTTGATATTCTACTATAAATAAGGTTAGATTAGCATTAGCCTAACCCATAAAGCATACATAATAATTGAACTCCCTCCCCTATACTTCAAAAACTATCCTTAACGCAAGTAAAAACTTCTTTTAAAAGTGATTTAGGTTATTTAGCTAAAAGAATTGTAAGTGCTGAGCCTTTTTTTGCATCCATCTTTGTAAGTATTTTCCCAACTATTTTTGGTTTTAATGATTGTAGTATCAAAACTGCATCTTCATTATCCATATCAGAAAGTATCCTTGCGGAAGCAGCTGGTTTCATTTTAGAAAACGTTTGAGCAATTTTGTTTAATTTTATATCACTAATTTGTTTTAAAACTTCTTCATTCTTTTTAAGCATAGATTTTATTGAGCTCTCTTTTTCTAAAATCTCTGCTTTTTTTGTTTCAACAACTTCTGCTTCATATGAAACTTTTGCCTCTTTTTGTTTTAATAAATCTTCTGTTGCACTCTTTAGAGCTTCAAGTGCTTGTTTTTGTTCATCTATCCTCTCAAGTTCTATTAAAAGTTCACCTTTTCTAGCTTTAAAAATTTCAGTACACTCAAAAAGTTTATCACTCTTTTCAAAAGCAAAAACCGACATATAAAAAAACATAACTAAAACTAAATACTTCACTACATTACCTTTTTGTCATAGGTCATAAGAGCTATCTCATCTAACTCTTTTGATTCTTTGGTTTTTATCTTATATTGCATTTTTTTTATCTCTTGAAATTCTAAATATTTAAACTTTTCATATTCAACCATATCAAGCTTTAATTGTTCCTTTGCAGAACTTACTTGTTTTTTTGCAAAAGTCAGCCAATCTTTATTGTGCTCTATTAAACCTCTTTGAGAACTAAGTAAACTCCTAGATGCAAGCAGATCATTCATATTACCAGTTGTTGGAGTTTTAATATCATCTAATGAATTATATGATAGTTCCAGTGCTACTACAGCACTATTTAAGTCTGCATTTGCTTTTTGAACTACACGCTCACTCTTATCCATTGTGCTCTTTTTGAGTTTGACAAGTGGAGAATAACGAGTTTTCATTAGTTAGTTCCTTTTAGATTCTGAATCAAGTTCAGAATGACGAAGACAAATCATTCCAAACTTTAATTCGTCATTCCAAACTTTAATTCGTCATTCCAAACTTGATTTGGAATCTATTATAAAATTATTGTATCATCTCTCTCTGGTGATGTAGAAATTATACCAACTTTAGTATTACTAATCTCTTCTATGGTTTTTACAAAAGCTTGTGCATCTGCTGGAAGTTTATTAAACTCTCTAACACCTACTGAATTATTCCAACCTTTAAAAGTTTTATAAACTGGTGTAACCTCATCTAAATTTGATGGCATATAATTAATTGTCTCGCCATTATACTCATAAGCTACACAAAGTTTAACTTCATCAAAACCATCTAATACATCAAGTTTCATTAGGGCAAGTTCATCTACACCGTTTAAACGACAAGCATGGCGTGTTGCAACTGCATCAAACCAACCGCAACGTCTGGCTCGTCCAGTTGTAGTACCAAACTCATGACCTTGTTCGCCTAATCTTTGTCCATCTTCTGTAGAATCTTCACTTGGGAATGGTCCATTTCCAACACGAGTACAATAAGCTTTAACAATACCAATAACTTTACCAATATCTTTAGGATTAATGCCAAGACCAGTACAAGCACCAGCAGAAACTGTAGCAGATGAAGTAACAAATGGATAAGTTCCATGGTCAATATCAAGAAGTGTACCTTGGGCACCCTCTAATAATATTTTTTTACCTTCATCTATTGCTTTCCAAACCAGTTGCGTAGTATCAGTAATAAAAGGGGTTAATTTATCACTATAATCCATTAATTCTGCAAGAAGTTCAGGTTCCTTTGGTGTGCGAATTTTATATATATCAAATATAGATCTATTTTGCTCAAAATATTCAAGGATTGAACTGCAAAGTTTTACAGGATCTAAAAGCTCACCTACACGAAAACCAGTACGGTTAATCTTATCTGAATAAGCAGGTCCAATCCCTTTACCAGTAGTACCAATGGCTTTATCTCCTTTAAGTTTCTCTTTTGCTTGATCAATCAAAGCATGGTAAGAAAGATTTAGGTGTGCTTTATCAGAGATAAAAAGACGACCCTCTAAGTTACTAAACTGAACCATCTCTTTGATAATTGATTCAGGGGATAAAACTACACCATTTCCAACTACATTAATAGCTTCAGGATTTAGTACACCTGATGGTACTAAATGAAGTGCATATTTAACACCATCAACCCAAATAGTATGACCGGCATTATGTCCACCTTGACTTCTACAAACCATATCGTATTCTTGTGCTAATCTATCTACTATCTTACCTTTGCCTTCATCTCCCCATTGGATTCCAACTATTAAATCTGCTCTGTTAGCCATATTATTTTACCTTGTATTCTATTATTGTATCTGTATATATTGCAAAACCAACCGAAGTTGTCTCTTCATTTTTGTATCTTCCACCGCGTGCATAAACTTCATTGTTTTTAATTATTCTAAAAAATAGCTCATCATAGTAGAGCATTTTAGCATAATACATTGGTGACAACACTGCATTATCACTTGCTGAGTTCTCACAAAGCTCTTTCATCTTAAGCAACTCAACTTTTATCTCATTTGGAACTATTTTTAAAACTTCATCCACTTGGTCTATATGTTGAAGATAAACAAGATTTATTAGCCATTCTGTTTTTAGATTTAAAAATTTTTCTATGTTTAAGTGTCTAAAATCATCTAAACTCAACTCATCAAATATATCACAAAGGATTTGAGGTATTTTCATATTTGATATTTGAACAAGTGATTTTACATCAAGTTTTTTTAAAATATCATTTGCAATAACTAAAACTTTTGATAAATCTCTTTCGTTCATCTGTTCAACACCAATTTGATATTGCTCAGTTGTTGGATATGTATATACAGGTTGAATATAAAACCATTTTTTATGAGAGTTATTTGAACCTAATCTTTTTTCAATTATGCGAACAACATCAATAGTTGAGTCTGCTCTTAAAGATATCGCATTATTTTTTTCATCGTTAACTCTGATTAACTCTTTTTCATCAGCAATACTCTTATGTTGGTGATAAGAAAAAAGTGGAGTTAAAATCTCTTCAAAGCCATTTTGATCTAAAACATCACTTGCAATGTTTTCTATCTCTCTTTTTACTTTAGCAGATTTACCAAAGTAAAGTTTTGAACCGGTAGGTATCTCATGCTCTAATACCATCTATTCTCCAACATAAAAATTTGTTTTGAAAACACTTGCTCTAATACCATGTTAAACATCCAATCTAAAAAATACTTCATTAAAAACTTTAGAAGCCGTTCCGTCATAAGTGCGACGACCAAGTTTAGCTAAACATAATTCAACGGCATTTACAACCCAGATTATTTCATAAACTGGAATTAAACCCATTTGATTTATTCTAAAAATTTTACCCTTTAGATGATCTTGCCCACCAGCTACATTTACCTCAAACTCTTCTTTTAAAAGTGTTCTAATCTCACTAGCATTTTCATCATCTATAGTTGTCATCGACGCAGCTGGAGTAGATGGATAAGAGTGAAGTCCGATAGCTTCTAATGCAGTTCGGACAGCTTTTGAACGACTTGCAGTTTGCTCATAAAGTTTATCTAACCCACCATTTTCTTCAATAGACTCTAGTACCTCTAAAAGTCCAATGATTAAGGTAGTAGCCGCTGTATATGCTGTAGTGTTTTGACGTTGTTTTTTTATCTCTGTTGCAAGGTTTAAATAATAACCCTTACCAGCTCCAATTTTTGCAATTGCTTCATTTGATAAGCCAAGTAAAGAAAGACCAGGTGGAAGCATAAGTGCTTTTTGACTCCCTGCTATTAAACAATCAATATTAGTCACATCAATTTTTTCAACACCAACAGCAGTTATACCATCAGCAATAATCATAATATTGGGATTTATCTCTTTAATAACTTCTGCAAGTTCTTCCACGGGATGGCGAAGACCACCAGCTGATTCACTTATTTGAACTGCTATAGCATCAATGCTACTATCTGCTTTTACAGCTTCAACAATTGCTTCAATACTTACAGGTGTATCCCACTCATTTTTGATCTCAACATTTTTAAGTTTGTGAGCAATTGCTATTTTTCCAAATCTTTCACCAAATTTTCCAGAGTTTACACTTAAAAGTGTATTTTTACAAAGGTTAATCACAGCTGCTTCCATAGCACCAGTTCCGCTTGATGCAAGCATAATCACTTCATCAGTATTAAAAAGATTAAAAAGATGTTTGCGAGTTTTCTCAAAGATTTTTTCAAATTCTGGTGTACGATGATGCATAGTCTCATCACTCATTGCATTACGAACATTTTGAGGTACTGGAGTTGGTCCAGGTGTAAAAAGTAACATTTAAGTTCCTACGAAGTTTATATTGTAAATTAAAACTTCGTATTATATCGAAAAATATGACAAACAATACAATGGTTACTTCATTTAAGAAAAATTAATTGTTTTATTCAGAGGTTTTTATTTAATATGACATGATGTGCATAAAGCACTAGCTGAATTAGACAATCTTAAAAATGCAGTATTTGTTGTTTCATGTGGATCATGGCAAGATGAACATTCAACATTTCCATCATATAATTTGAGACCATTTTTAGGAGTTAATTCAAAAAAATTTGGAGATGCAAGCCTAGCACTTTCATAAGATATAGAAACAGGATGATCATCAGTTAAATCTGGACCAACGGTCCAAGTAGCATCAGGATATATATCTGAACCAGAGTGACAAGAAAAACAGTTTGGATAAGTAGAACTCGTACCTTGTCCAGGCCCGTTAATAGTGTTATGCGTGTATGCTGAATTCACAGCACTTACTTGACCTCTAGCGCTAATACCATCATGACAACTTAAACAAACCAATGTAGGATTGTTTGGTATCCCTGATATTCCACCATAAAGGACAAATGCGCTTGTATCTGAAAACCCTCTATTCCATAAAGGTCCAGTAACATCACTGGTCCTGCTATTATGAGGAGTATGACAAAATACACATATCTCTGTACTTGCATTATCCGAGGGCGCGTAAAAGTTTGTAGCGCTCAAATCGTGTTTGGAGCCTTGCATACTAGCACTTAGTACAATTTTTGACACTAATAAAATAAAAATTATTTGCAGAATTTTTAACACTAATCACCTCTAATACTCAAAAGCTTATTCAACTAATAATAACATAATTTTACTTAACTTTTGCATCTAACTACAAATAAATCCAATTTAAGACTCAATTAATTTTCAAGAAAATACTTCATTTAAGCATTTTAGCTATAATTCCATCAATGAAAAATTCTATAAACTTCAAAGCAGACACTCCTTTTGAACCAGCTGGTGATCAACCTACTGCTATTAAAGAACTTAGTGAATCGATACTAAAAGGCAATCGTTACCAAACACTTGAGGGTGTAACAGGTAGTGGTAAAACGTACACTATGGCTAAGGTTATAGAAAATGTTAAGATGCCTACTATCATTATGACTCACAACAAGACTTTAGCAGCTCAGTTATACTCAGAGTTTCGTGGGTTTTTTCCAAATGCACATGTTGAATATTTTGTTTCTTATTATGATTATTATCAGCCAGAAGCATACATACCTCGTCAAGATCTGTTTATTGAAAAAGATAGCGCCATAAATGATGAATTAGAGCGTATGAGACTCTCTTCTACGGCTAATCTTCTTAGCTATGATGATGTTATAGTTATCGCTTCTGTGTCTGCTAACTATGGTCTTGGTGACCCTGAAGAGTATCTAAACATGGTTCAAGCTTTAGAAGTTGGTGATGAGATAAATCAAAAAAAATTATTGCTACGACTTGTGGAGATGGGGTATAGTAGAAATGATAGTTATTTTGATAGTGGTCATATCCGTGTGAATGGTGAAAGTTTAGATATCTATCCACCATATTTTGAACAAGAAGCTATCCGTATTGAATTTTTTGGAGATGAGATAGAGGCTATCTACACTTTTGAAGTGATTGACAATAAAAAACTACAAGACCATAAAAAATTTACAATCTATGCGTGCTCACAATTTAGCGTTAGCCAAGAGAAGATGGCAAGAGCAATTAAGCGCATAGAAGAGGAACTTGATGATAGACTTGCATATTTTACACAAGAGGGAAAGCTGCTAGAGCATCAAAGACTAAAACAAAGAGTTGAATTTGACTTAGAGATGTTACAAACTACAGGGATGTGTAAAGGGGTTGAGAATTATTCAAGACTTTTAACAAATAAAAAACCAGGAGAAGCTCCTTTTACTCTTCTTGATTATTTTTCACAAAGAAATCAAGACTATCTTGTTATAGTTGATGAATCTCATGTTAGTCTTCCTCAATATCGTGGAATGTATGCAGGGGATAGGGCGAGAAAAGAGGTTTTAGTCGAATATGGGTTTAGACTTCCCTCAGCATTGGATAATCGCCCTTTAAAAGCTGATGAATATATTAACAAAGCACCTCATTATCTTTTTGTTTCAGCTACTCCAGCCGAATATGAATTAGAGATGTCTAGTGTAGTAGCCCATCAAATAATTCGCCCTACTGGTTTACTTGACCCAATTTTAGAGATAAAAACATCTGATAATCAAGTTGAAGATATACACGATGAAATCATTGGAATTGCTGCAAAAAATGAAAGAATCCTCATAACTGTTTTAACTAAAAAAATGGCAGAAGCACTTACTAAATATCTTGCAGATTTGGGTATAAGAGTTCAGTATATGCATTCTGATATTGACACAATTGAGCGTAATCAAATTATTCGTGCTCTAAGGCTTGGAGAGTTTGATGTCCTCATAGGAATAAATTTACTTCGTGAGGGTTTAGACTTACCAGAAGTTTCTTTAGTCGCTATTTTAGATGCTGACAAAGAGGGTTTTTTAAGAAGTGAAACTGCCCTTATCCAAACTATTGGTCGTGGAGCTAGAAATGCAAACGGTAGAGTAATTTTATATGCAAATAAAATCACAAAATCGATGCAAAAGGCAATTGACACTACAAATTCAAGAAGAAAGATTCAAGAAGTTTATAACAAAAAGCATGGGATTACCCCAACAACTACAATTCGTAAACTAGATGAGAATCTAAAAATTGATAATTTCGATGATATTTACCAAAAACATAAAAAAATGGATAAAATGCCAGCATCAGAAAAAAAAGCTATCTCAAAAGAGTTGATGCTAAAGATGAAGCGTGCGGCAAAAGAGTTAAATTTTGAAGAAGCAGCTCGTCTTCGTGATGAGATTATGAAAATTAAGAAATTGTAGTTCTAAAGAACTACAATTACGGTACAAGTTTAAAATGATGAAAATTTCTTTGTCATTCTGAACTTAATTCAGGATCTACTTAAACCAAAAAATATAAAAATAATAAAAAAGTTGATAGTGCAAATCTGATTCTTTTCCGGCTACATTTTACAAGTAAAATATGCTCGTCAAAGAGATTTACACTATCAAGAATTAAGGATAATTCTTGGAAGATACATTTAGTAATTTAGCAACATATGGATATATAGGACTTTTTCTCTACTCTTTAGGTGGTGGGTTTGTAGCACTTATTGGTGCTGGAGTTTTATCTTATATGGGTAAGATGGATTTGCAAACTTCAATGGCTGTTGCATTTGTGGCGAATGCACTTGGAGATGTTCTACTTTTTTATATGGCAAGATATCAAAAATCTATGATGATGGATGGGCTTCGTAAACATAGACGAAAACTTGCACTCTCTCACATAATGATGAAGAAGTATGGTTCTTGGATTATTCTAATTCAAAAATTTGTATATGGAATAAAAACTCTTATCCCTATTGCTATTGGTCTTACCAAGTATGATTTTAAAAAGTTTGCTATTTTAAATGTAGCAAGTGCTGCAGTTTGGACTTTAGTCGTTGGACTTGGAAGTTATTATTCTGGAGAGCCACTTATGAAATTAGCTACACTTATAGGTGAAAAACCTTGGATTGCTCCTATAATTTTAGTAGTATTTGGTGGTAGTTTATGGTTGTACCTAGAAAAAGCCACTAAAAAAAAGAAGTACTAAAGCGTGCCATCCTGAGTTCCGGTGAAGATTTTATACTAAAATCATCCCTACACTCGAGCCGATGGCATTAACTCTCTACTTTTGGACCAGCGGCTGAATAATCAATATGTTCACCATCTTGATATTTTTTATAATTCTTAACAAACATCTCTGCGAGCTCATCTCTAGTTTTATCAAACAGTTCTTTATCCTCCCAAGCATTACGAGGATTTAAAATATCTGGGTTGATATCACCTAGAGTTTTTGGTACATGAAGTCTAAATGTTTTTGTAGTATCAAACTCGCTATCTTTAATACTTCCATCTAAAATAGCATTGATACAAGCACGTGTATTTTTAATACTCATCCGTTTACCAACACCGTAAGCTCCACCAGTCCATCCAGTATTTACAAGATAAACATTTACTCCATGCTTATCTATTTTTTCACCAAGAAGTTTTGCATAAACAGTTGGATGCAATGGTAAAAATGCTTCACCAAAACATGCACTAAAAGTTGCGATTGGTTCAGTAATTCCACGTTCAGTTCCAGCAACTTTTGCAGTATACCCACTTAAGAAGTAATACATCGCTTGCTCTTTAGTAAGTTTTGAAACTGGAGGTAATACACCAAAAGCATCAGCAGTTAAAAAAATAATGTTTTCTGGATGCCCAGCCATTAAATCACTTTTATGATTCTCAATATGCTCGATTGGGTAAGATACACGAGTATTTTCAGTCTTGCTTCCATCTTCATAATCAACTTCACCCTCGCCATACATCACAACATTTTCTAAAAGTGCATTTTCTTTAATAGCGTTGTAAATTTCAGGTTCACTTTTACCATCAAGGTTAATTACTTTTGCATAACATCCACCTTCAAAGTTAAATACACCATAATTATCCCAACCGTGTTCATCATCACCAATTAGTGCGCGATTTGGATCAGTTGAAAGTGTAGTTTTTCCAGTACCACTTAAGCCAAAGAAAAGTGCAGTATCACCATTTTTTCCAACATTAGCAGAACAATGCATTGGAAGTTTTTTTTCTAATGGTAACCAGTAGTTCATCATTGAAAAAATTCCTTTTTTCATCTCACCACCGTACCAAGTACCACCAATAATAGCAATGTTTTTTTCAATATCAAAAAGTACAAAAATTTCAGAATTCATTCCGTGTTCTTTCCACTTATCGTTAACTGCTTTACATGCATTTAATACTGTAAAATCAGATTTAAATACTTCTAGTTCTGATTCTGTAGGACGGATAAACATATTTTTAACAAAGTGTGATTGCCATGCAATTTCAGATATAAAACGAACTGAACGTTTTGACGCCGCTGATGAACCACAAAACACATCTGTAACATATAGATCTTTATTTGATAGTTGTTCTTGTGCAACTACTAAAAGCTCATCAAAAATTTCAGAGCTTATTTTTCGATTTACATCACCCCAAGCAATATTTTTATTTGAAGGTTCACGATCTACAATATACTTATCTTTTGGACTTCTGCCTGTGAAAATACCGGTATCTACAGCTGTAGCACCTTTTTTAGTAACAGCACACTCGTTGTTATCTAATTCATGTTGAATAAGTTCAGTATAGCTTAGGTTATGAAAAACCGTAGCGACATTTTTTAGACCAATACTTTCTAGTTCAGAAATGTTCATAATTTACCCTCAGTGGTATTTTAAATAATATTCGCAATTATACCCTTATAACACCTAAAATCTATATAAAACTTAAGTATATTTTGGTAAACTTACTTTGTTTTTATTTGCTCGATTAACTCAGCGGTAGAGTGCCTCCATGACATGGAGGTGGTCAGAGGTTCAAATCCTCTATCGAGCACCACCTACATTTTTTTATGAGTCACTAAAAAACAACTAAGATACTTAATGAGTTATGCCCTATACTGCTAAGATTTTTAATTAAAACATACAACAACTATATCAATAAAAATTGAAATATCATCCTAAATATTTATCTCTTGGGTGTAGTTTTAGTTTATTAAAATAGGATATAATATAGTAATAATATAATAGAAGGTTTAAAAAAAATTGATAATGATACTGTTTATTCATCTAAAAAATACCTTCAAATTGGAATACAATGAATAAGATAAAATTATCAGTAGATGATAATAGTTTAGATACAGTACTTAGTATTTTAAATAATTTAAAGGATGGATTAATTACAAATATTGAAATTGATGCTAATGTTAAAACAAAATTTAAAGCTACTCAATACCAACCTAAAAATAATAAAATTATAAAGCAAGAACACTCAGATATAAATGACAATAGTGGTAAATATCTCAACGCATCAGCTTATAAAAAAAGATTGAAAAAAGTAACTAAAAATGTTTAGACTAAAAAAATTGATATATCTAACAATATTTTTAGTGATATTTTATTATATTTTTATTGCAAATATTTTAATAACACTCTCCGTAATAGCCTCTTTGTATATTGCGTTTAAACTATTTAAGATTTATGCCAAATCAAAATTAATGAAAATAGCAGATTCAAAAGAGCTCTTTAGAAAAAGTGAGTTAGGACTTTTTATTGCACTTGTAGCTAAAGTTACTAAAGCTGATGGCATTGTTCAAGAATTAGAAGCACAACTTGTAAAGATAATGTTTGATGATATCTCTAAAATTTTTCCAAATAAAGATAAAGTTAGAGATATTTTAAAAGAGATTTTTAATGAAGAAAAAGAGCGAATCGATAATACAAAAGAGATAGCACAAGCTTTAAATAAACTACTTGGTCGTAGTAAATTAAAGAAAAAACAGTTTGTGGAATTTTTAATCCAACTTGCATTTGTTGACAATGGGATTAGCTCTGATGAAGATAGAGTTTTACGAGAAATTGTTCAAGAATTAGAGATCACTTCTGATGAGTATACAACGCTAGTTACTAAATTTGAAAATATGCTTAAAAACAAAAAACAAACTATGAGTCTTAAAGAAGCTTGCAATATTTTAGGTGTTCAAGAGAGTGATGACTTTAGTGTTATTAAAAAAGTATATAGAAAACTTGTACGTCAATACCATCCAGATATCATAAAATCACAAGATAAAAATGAAGCATACATAGAAGAATCTACTACTAAAACACAAGAGATAAATCAAGCCTATGAGGTTATAAAAGAGGCAAAAAAAGTAAAATAAGCTTAATTTATCAAGTTATTGCTTTTGCACATACAACTCCACTACTAAATGCCCATTGAAAATTGTAGCCTCCAAGTTCACCTGTAACATCAATCACTTCGCCAATAAAATATAAATATTTTATCTTTTTGGATTCTAACTTATTCATATCCAATTCTTCTGCTAAAATGCCACCACGACTAACTTCTGCTTTTGTAAAACCAAAATTTCCAGAAGGAGCAAATTCATAATTGTGGATGGTTTCTAAATTTTTCTTATCACTAAGAGTTAATTTTTTACACTCTACATCTTGCACATCTATAACTTTTAAAATTGAACGAGCTAATCTTTTTGGAAGCGGAATAACCGAGCTTAGTAATTTTTTATTTCCTTTAATAAGTTTAAATATATTTTCACTTGGCAAAAAATCTATACTAATATTTCCTTTTTTCCAATAAAGTGAAGCGGATAAAATAGCTGGTCCACTTATACCTTTATGGGCAAATAACATCTCTTCTTTTATCACTCTGTTTTCAATTTTTATATTCACATAACAACTAAGCCCACTCAACTCTTTCATCCAAAATTGTGCAGGTTGCAGTGTTAAACCAACTAATGCTGGTTGAAACTCTTTTATTTTTATATCAAAACTTTTTGCAATACTTAGTCCAATATCACTAGCACCTAAATTAGCAAAACTTTTTCCACCACTAGCAATTACTAATTTTTTAGATTTTAAAACGCCCCTTGAGGTTTTAATTTCAAATATATCATCTACTTTTTTGACTTCTAAAACTGTTGTGTTTAAAATTTTTTCTATATTGCGAATTTTATTTTTTAGTAGGTTTATAATTTCATCAGAACTCTTTTTACAAAAATAATAACGATTTTTTTTAAGCTCTAGAGAAATATTATTT